>JAYFRU010000166.1:0-7087 GCA_040946965.1 Burkholderia sp.
ACAAGATTCGCGTGATCCAGCGACGAGCGTACGGGCTGCGCGACGAAGAGTAGCTGCGCTTGAAGATCCTCACTTGCTTCGTTGAGAGTCTGCAAGGCACGCCAGGTCATCGGCCAGCGCATCCCGAGGCTGATCGCCCTGGAGAACGCCTCCTTCGCCGAGAAGCGCGTGGCGAGGAAGGCAATGCCGCGCGCCTCGGAGCGTTTGCGACGCGCCGCGAACACACGCAACTCGTCGGGGCCGAGCACCTTCTCGGCGAAACGACCGCCGGTGCGTTCGAGCACCGCCGCGATCCGGCTCACCTGGACGATGTCGGTGCCGATGCCGTAGATGGCCATGAACGGGCCCGGGCTCAGCGGCCGCCGTGACGCGCGGCCACGCGCGCGGTGACCATGATCGCCTTCATCTCGCGCACCGCGTTGTCCCAGCCGGTGAAGATCGACTGCGCGACGATCGCATGGCCGATGTTCAGCTCGACGATGCCGTCGATCGCGGCGATCGCCTGCACGTTTGTGTAATGCAGGCCGTGGCCTGCGTTGACCTTCAGGCCCAGCGCGACGCCGGTGTCCACGCCGGCCACCACGCGCTCGAACTCGCGCTGCTGGCCGGCCGCATCGTGCGCTTCCGCGTAGGCGCCGGTGTGCAGCTCGATCACCGGCGCGCCGGCCTCGTGCGCGGCACGGATCTGCTCGGCATCGGGATCGATGAACAGCGACACGCGCACGCCGGCCTCGGCGAGCTGCCAGCAGGCGACGCGCACGCTCTCGAAATGGCCGGCCACGTCGAGGCCGCCCTCGGTGGTCAGCTCCTCGCGCTTCTCAGGCACCAGGCAGGCATCGTGCGGCCGCACCTCGCAGGTGATGTCGAGCATCTCCTGCGTGATCGCGCACTCGAGGTTCATGCGCGTGGTGAGCAGCGGGCGCAGCGCGCGCACGTCGGCGTCGCGAATGTGGCGGCGATCCTCGCGCAGGTGCAGCGTGATCGCGTCGGCGCCGGCCTGCTCGGCGGCCAGCGCGGCGCGGATCGGATCGGGATAGGCGGTACCGCGCACGTTGCGCAGCGTCGCGACGTGATCGATGTTGACGCCGAGGTCGATGGCGGTCGGCGCGGTGAGGAAGAAGCTCATAGGTTTTGCAGGTCGATGAGGATCTGGCGCGTGGCGAGCGGCGTGCCGCCCAGATAAGTGTTGAGCAGGAAGCGCATCAGCGTCTTGCTTTGCGCGACGGTCTGGGCACGATGGTAATCGTCCTCCTCCATGTCGAGCAATGTCTGGCCCGAAACCACCGGCCAGTGGCCGGGCAATGCATCGTCGGCTTCGCGCACGCCGCGCTCGGGATCGAACACGTAGCGGCCCTCGGGCGTCACCGCGCGCCGCGCGGTGGTGCGGTTCAGCGCGCGCGCGTAGCCGGTCTCGCGCAGCAGCACGCGCTCGAACGAGCGCAGCACCTGCACGGCCGGCTCGTCGTGCGCGAGCCGCGCCAGCGTCACGAGGTAATGCTGGAACAGCGGCGGGAACGGGTCCTCGCGCGCGCAGAACTTCACCAGCAGCTCATTGACGTAGAAGCCGCAGAGCAGCGCATCGCCGCCCAGCGGCAACATGCCGCCGACCCACTCGGCGCCGGTCAGGGTGCGCATCTCGGATTTGCCGGACCAGGACAGCGAGAGCGGCTGGAAGGTCTGCAGCACGCCGCGCAGCGCCGAATGCGGGCGCTTGGCACCCTTCGCGACCAGCGCGAGACGACCATGGTCGCGCGTCAGCACGTCGATGAACAGGCTGGTTTCGCGATAGGGATAGCTGTGCAGCACGAAGCCGGGCTGCTCGGAGACGCGGAAGTCGGAAGCGCGCGTGGCCGGGCGGCGCGGCTTGCGCGCCGGCGCGGACCCGGCGGCCGGGGCGGGAGCGTCCGGCGCGGCGGGTGCCGCTAGCGGCGGATCGGCGACGGACACGGGAAGCTCGTCGGCGCCGTGCGTATCCTCATTCGTACCCATAGGCACGGAGCCCTGCTTCGTTGTCGGCCCAGCCGCTCCTCACCTTGATGAAGGTTTCGAGATAGACCGGACCATCGAACAGCTTCTCCATGTCGAGCCGCGCCTCGGTGCTAATTTGCTTGAGCTTGGCGCCCTTCTTGCCGATCACCATCGCCTTGTGCGAATCGCGCTCGACCAGGATGGTGGCGAACACGCGCGTCAGGCGCCTTTCCTCCTCGAACTTGTCGATGATCACGGTGCTGGTGTACGGCAGCTCGTCGCCGGTCCAGCGGAACACCTTCTCGCGCAGGATCTCGGCCGCGAGGAAACGCGAGCTGCGATCGGTCAGGTCGTCCTCGCCGTAGATCGGATCGCCTTCCGGCAGGTAGGGCTTGACCGTCTCCATCAGGCGGCTGATGTCGTCGACATGCTTGGCCGACAGCGGCACCACCTCGGCGAACTCGCGCAGCTCGCCCATCTGCTTCAGGAACGGGAACAGCGAACTCTTGTCGGCGATCCGGTCGAGCTTGTTGAGGATCAGCAGGGTCGGCACGCCCTTCGGGATCAGGTCGAGCACCCGCTGGTCGTCGGGGCCGAAGCGGCCGGCCTCGATCACGAACAGGATCGCGTCGACCGAGGTCAGCGTCGAGGTAACGGTGTGGTTCAGCGAGCGGTTCAGCGCGGTGCTGTGGCGGGTCTGGAAACCGGGCGTGTCGACGAAGATGTACTGCGCATCGGGCAGCGTGTGGATGCCGGTGATGCGGTGGCGCGTGGTCTGCGCCTTGCGCGAGGTGATGCTGATCTTCTGGCCGACCAGCGCGTTCATCAGCGTCGACTTGCCGACGTTGGGCCGGCCGACGATGGCGATCATGCCGCAACGGAAACCGGCGGGAGTGGCGGGTGCGTTCATATCAGGCTGCTGCAATTCGGGGCGGGCCGCACGGCGCGACTCGCGGATGGATCAGGGATTCAATGGCCGGCATCGGCCACGCGCAGGGGCGCGGCGGCAAGATCGGCGTCCGGCTCGCCGGACAGCGTCGCGGTGGTGTCGCGTGCGCGCAACGTCGGATCCTGGACACCAGGGCCACGCGAGGCGGCTTCGGGCTTGTCGGCGGCCGGCGCGGGCTTGTCGCCGACGGTTTTTTCCGCAGGTTTGTCGCTAGCCGTGGCCGGCGCTGGCTTGTTGTCGGTGGCCGGAGCCTTGTCGGCAGGCTTTACCGCACGTTCGCCGCGCTCGATTTTGACCGCGCCGTGTTCGGCATGCGCACCGGCACCACGGATCACGGCCACCGGCGAACCCCGCTCGGCGGCCGTTTCGGCCGGCGTCTTGGCCGCTTCGACCGGCGCGGCGGTCGCGGCAGCGGCGCGCTCCTTGCGTTCCGGCGTCGAGCGCAGATCGAGCGCTTCCTGCACGCCCTTCACGCCCGGCACGATTTCCGGTTCGGCCTTCGAGGCTCGTGCGCTCTTCGAGCGCTTCGGCTTGGCGGCCACCATCGGTCGTGCCATCACCTCGTCGAGCGCTTTCTTCGCAGCGGCCTGCTCGGCCGCGCGACGGCTCGCGCCCGAACCCGATACCTTGATCTCGAGCTTGGGCACCGTGCACTCGACCTCGAACTGCTGATTGTGCGCCGCACCATGCGTGGCCACCACGGTATAGGTGGGCAGCGCGATCTTGTGACCCTGCAAATACTCCTGCAGCAGCGTCTTGGCGTCCTTGCCCAGCGTGCGCGGATCGATGTGGTCGAGGATCGGGATATAGAGGCGCTTGATCACCCCCTGGGCGGCTTCGAAGCCGCCATCAAGGAAGACCGCTCCGATGATGGCTTCGAACGTGTCCGCGAGGATCGACGGGCGGCGGAAGCCGCCGCTGCGCAGCTCGCCTTCGCCGAGCCGCAGGCCTTCAGAGATATTGAGGACCTGAGCGATCTCGTACAGCGACTGCTGCTTGACGAGATTGGCCCGCACGCGCGACAGATCGCCTTCGTCCAGCTTGCCGAAACGCTGGAACAAAAGAGCAGCCACCGCGCAATTGAGAACGGAATCACCGAGAAACTCGAGCCGTTCGTTATGCGTGGCGCTGTGGCTACGATGGGTCAAAGCATGACGCAGCAATTCCGCATTGCGAAATTCGTAGCGCAGCCGGCTTTCCAACTGGGACTGAGGCATGTGCAGGAGTATAACGCGGGCACCGGTGCCGTCGAGTGACGGATGCCGGGCACGAAAAGGCGTGTGGTAGCGATGTTGCCGCCGGTTCTTGAAGCGATTTGCCAGCATTGCGCCCGGCCATGGCGCAACGCTGGCGAGAATTGCGACGTTCAGTGGAACAAGCCGATGCGCTTGAGATCGCTGAAGTTCATCCAGATGAAGAAGGCGCGGCCGACCAGGTCCTTGTCGGGCACGAAGCCCCAGTAGCGGCTGTCCGCGCTGTTGTCACGGTTGTCGCCCATCATGAAGTAGTGACCCGGCGGCACCTTGCAGGTCACGCCGTGCTCGTTGTACTCGCAGTTGCGCTTGTAGGGGAAGTCCTCGGCGCCCATCACGAAGGGCGGCACGGCCGGGTTGTTGAGGATCGCGTTCTTGCGGCCGTCGATGCTCTCCTCGTACTGCTTCGCGTAGTTCATGCGCTCTTCGTCGAAGTAGTCGGCCAGCGGCGTTTCCGGCACCGGCTGCCCGTTGATGGTGAGCTTCTTGTCGTAGTACTGGACGGTATCGCCCGGCAGGCCGATCACGCGCTTGATGTAGTCGACCGATTCATCCTTCGGATAGCGGAACACCACCACGTCGCCGCGCGCCAGCGGCCGGCCGGCCGTGACCTTCTGGTTGGTGATCGGCAGGCGCAGGCCGTAGTCGAACTTGTTGACCAGGATGAAGTCGCCCACCAGCAGGGTGGGCACCATCGAGCCCGAGGGGATCTTGAACGGCTCGACCACGAAGGAGCGCACCACGAACACCGCCAGGATCACCGGGAAGAAGCTGGCCGTGTACTCGAGCCACCACGGCTGACGCAGCTTCTCGTCGCGCAGCTTGGCGCGCGTTTCGGCGGCATTCTCGTCGGGGAAGCGCTCGCCGACGCGCGCCTGCTGGCGGTCGAATGCGGCGGTGGCCTCGTCGGCGACCTTGCGGCGACCCGGCAGGAACACCAGCTTGTCCAGCACCCACGCGATACCCGTCAAGACGACGAGCACAAAAAGAATCAATGCGAAATTCATAAAAGAATCAGTCCTGTTATTTGTCTTCGACACGCAAGATCGCGAGAAACGCTTCCTGCGGGATCTCGACCGAACCCACCTGCTTCATGCGTTTCTTGCCTTCCTTCTGCTTTTCGAGCAGCTTCTTCTTTCGCGAGATGTCGCCGCCGTAGCACTTGGCCAGCACGTTCTTGCGCAGCGCCTTGATGTTCTCGCGCGCCACGATGTGCGCGCCGATCGCGGCCTGGATCGCCACGTCGTACATCTGGCGCGGGATGATCTCGCGCATCTTGGCCGCCACCTCGCGGCCGCGGTACTGCGACTGCGAACGGTGCACGATGATCGACAGCGCATCGACCTTGTCGCCGTTGATCAACATGTCGACCTTGACCACGTCCGAGGCACGGTACTCCTTGAACTCGTAGTCCATCGAGGCATAACCGCGCGACACCGACTTCAGGCGATCGAAGAAGTCGAGCACGATTTCCGCCATCGGGATTTCGTAGGTCAGCTGCACCTGGCGGCCGTGGTACTGCATGTTGATCTGCGAGCCGCGCTTCTGCTCGCACAGCGTGATGACCGAGCCGACGTAGTCCTGCGGCATGTAGAGGTTGACCGTGACGATCGGCTCGCGCACTTCCTCGATGCGACCCGAATCGGGCATCTTGGCCGGGTTCTCGAACCCCAGGGTTTCGCCGTTGCTCTGCAGCACCTGATAGACCACGGTGGGCGCCGTGGTGATCAGGTCCATGTCGAACTCGCGCTCCAGGCGTTCCTGCACGATCTCCATGTGCAGCAGGCCGAGGAAGCCGCAGCGGAAGCCGAAGCCGAGCGCCTGCGAGACTTCCGGCTCGTACTGCAGCGAGGCGTCGTTGAGCTTGAGCTTCTCGAGCGACTCGCGCAGCGCGTCGTATTGGTTGGCCTCGATCGGATAGAGGCCGGCGAACACCTGCGGCTTCACTTCCTTGAAGCCCGGCAGCGGCTCGGTCGCGCCCTTCGCGGCGTGGGTGACGGTATCGCCCACCTTGGCGGCCGTCAGCTCCTTGATGCCGGCGATGATGAAGCCCACCTGGCCCGCCGACAGCGATTCGAGATTGCGCGACTTGGGCGTGAACACGCCGATGTGCTCGACCGGGTACTGGGCGCCGGTAGCCACCAGCTTGATCTTTTCCTTGGGACGCAGCGTGCCGTTGACGATGCGCACCAGCATCACCACGCCAACGTAGTTGTCGAACCAGGAGTCGATGATGAGCGCCTGCAGCGGCGCTTCGGGGTCTCCCTTGGGCGCCGGCACCTTGGCGATCAGAGACTCGAGCACGTCCTCGACGCCGAGGCCGGTCTTGGCGCTGCAGCGCGTCGCGTCGGTCGCGTCGATGCCGATCACGTCCTCGATTTCCTCGATCGCGCTTTCGGGGTTCGCGGCGGGCAGATCGATCTTGTTCAGGACCGGCACCACCTCGACGCCGAGTTCGATCGCCGTGTAGCAGTTCGCGACCGTCTGCGCCTCGACGCCCTGGCTGGCGTCGACCACCAGCAGCGCACCCTCGCAGGCCGACAGCGAGCGGCTCACTTCATAGGAGAAATCGACGTGCCCCGGCGTATCGATCAGGTTCAGGTTGTAGATCTTGCCGTCGCGCGCGCGGTACGTCAGCGCGGCGGTCTGGGCCTTGATCGTGATGCCGCGCTCGCGCTCGAGATCCATCGAGTCGAGCACCTGGGCTTCCATCTCACGGTCGGTCAAGCCGCCGCATACCTGGATGATGCGATCCGCGAGCGTCGACTTGCCATGGTCGATGTGGGCGATGATCGAGAAATTGCGAATATGATCCATTCAGTGCCGATCGCTAACGACATTGATCTGCTTGCGATCGAGAATCTCGCGCAACTGCTCGCGATAGAGCCACGCGCGAGCGGTTCGCTTCGTCGTGACG
>JAYFRU010000167.1:0-7048 GCA_040946965.1 Burkholderia sp.
CTAACACTTCCCCTTGTCGGGCGTGTAGAGGACTTTCACCTCCAAGTGTGTGCGCCCAGCCGGGCGCACAGAAAAAGCCGTTCATGACGCCATGAACGGCTTTTTTGCTTCCTCAGACAGTCAAGCCGATCAATTCGAACCCGCCACTTTTGGCCTGTCCTCGTAGATCAGCAACGGCTTGCCGTCGCCATCGATCACGTTGTCGTCGATGATCACCTTGCTGACCCCCTTCAGGGTCGGCAATTCGTACATCACGTCGAGCAGCGCCTGCTCGATGATCGAACGCAGGCCGCGGGCCCCGGTCTTGCGGCGGATCGCCTTGCGGGCCACCGCCTGCAGCGCGTCGGGGCGCAGTTCCAGTTCCACGCGCTCCATCGCAAACAGCTTCTGGTACTGCTTGACCAGCGCGTTCTTCGGCTCGACCAGGATCTTCATCAGGGCGACCTCGTCGAGCTTGCCGAGCGTGGAGACCACCGGCAGACGGCCGATCAGTTCGGGAATCAACCCGAATTTGATCAGGTCTTCCGGCTCGACCTCGCGCAGCACCTCGCCCGAGTCGCGCTCCTGCTTGCTCTTCACCGAGGCGCCGAAGCCGATGCCGGTCTTTTCGGTGCGATCCGTGATGACCTTTTCCAGGCCGTCGAACGCGCCGCCGCAGATGAACAGGATGTTGGTCGTGTCGACCTGGATGAAATCCTGGTTTGGATGCTTGCGGCCGCCCTGCGGCGGCACCGAGGCCATGGTGCCCTCGACCAGCTTGAGCAGTGCCTGCTGCACGCCCTCGCCCGATACGTCGCGGGTAATCGAGGGGTTGTCCGACTTGCGGCTGATCTTGTCGATCTCGTCGATGTAGACGATGCCGCGCTGCGCCTTCTCGACTTCGTAATTGCAGTTCTGCAGCAGCTTCTGGATGATGTTCTCGACATCCTCGCCCACGTAGCCGGCTTCGGTCAGCGTGGTCGCGTCGGCGATCACGAAGGGCACGTCCAACAGGCGCGCGAGAGTCTGCGCGAGCAGCGTCTTGCCCGAACCGGTCGGCCCGATCAGCAGGATGTTGCTCTTCGAAAGCTCGACCTCGTCCTTCTTGTCGAGATGCTTGAGACGCTTGTAGTGATTGTAGACGGCCACCGCGAGGATCTTCTTCGCGCGCTCCTGGCCGATCACGTACTGATCGAGGATCTTGCGGATTTCCTGCGGGCTCGGCAAGTCCGATTTCGACAGACTGGCTTCGACCCCGGATGCGGCGGCTTCGTCGCGGATGATTTCGTTGCAGAGGTCGATGCACTCATCGCAGATGAACACCGACGGGCCGGCGATGAGTTTCTTCACCTCATGCTGGCTTTTCCCGCAGAACGAGCAATACAACAGCTTTTCGCTGTTCGAACCTTTTTTGTCCGCCATGGATGTATGAGCCTCCGGACACACGAGTCACATAATACGCCGTTTGGCCAGCCGCCGACGTCGCCATGGGTATTGGCCGGCCGCGCTGGTCTTGCCGCAGATGCTCGAGGCGCGAGGCGCTGCCCGTTTTGGGGCGGCACCCCGTTTGCTTGGATTACGGACGCTTGGCCGTCACGTGGTCGACCAGGCCGTAAGCCTTGGCATCGTCGCTGGACATGAAATTATCACGATCCGTGTCGCGCGCGATCCGCTCGACGTCCTGGCCGGTGTTGTCGGCCAGGATCTTGTTCAGGCGCTCGCGCAGGTACAGGATCTCGCGCGCCTGGATCTCGATGTCCGAGGCCTGGCCGCGCGCGCCGCCCAGCGGCTGGTGGATCATCACGCGCGCGTTCGGCAGCGCGTAGCGCTTGCCCTTGGTGCCCGAGGACAGCAGGAAGGCGCCCATGCTGGCCGCCAGGCCCATGCACAGCGTCGACACGTCCGGCTTGATGAACTGCATCGTGTCGTAGATCGCCAGGCCCGCCGAGACCGAACCGCCCGGGCTGTTGATGTACAGGCTGATGTCCTTGTCCGGGTTTTCACTCTCGAGGAACAGCAGCTGCGCGACCACTAGGTTCGCGGTCTGGTCGTTCACCTCGCCGACCATGAACACGATCCGCTCCTTGAGCAGACGCGAGTAGATGTCGTACGAACGCTCGCCGCGGCCGCTGGTCTCGACCACGATCGGCACCAGCCCGAGCGCCTTCGTCTCGAAATCCTGCGGAGCATGGGAAGCCAGCGTATCCAGTAATTCAGCGCGATTGTTCATGCAATGAGCCTTGTCCGAAATGAATGTTGAACGGAAGAAAGGACCGTCGGCGCGAAGTTTCGCGTCGCCAGCCGGCGCCAGGCCGGCCACCGACGCAAAAACGGCGTGCGGGCCATCGCTCCGACAGCCGGCACGCCGCTGAAACGACGCTTAAGCCTGCGCGGATGCGCTGGCCAGTGCCTCGAAGCTCACTTCCTTGTCCGTCACCTTCGCCTTGCCGAGCACGAAGTCGACGACGTTGCTTTCAACGACGAACGCTTCCATTTCGGCCAGGCGCTGCTGGTTCGAATAATACCAGCGGACCGCTTCCTTCGGGTCTTCGTAGCTCTTCGCGAACTCGTCGACTTCGGCACGGATCTGTTCCGGCTTCGCTTCCAGGCCGTTGGCCTTGACCAGCTCGGCGATCACCAGGCCCAGCTTGACGCGGCGCTCGGCCTGCTCCTTGAACATCTCGACCGGGATCGGGGCATTCGCCGCGTTCGGCACGCCGCGCTGCGCGAGGTCCTGGCGAGCCATTTCGACCAGGCGCTGCTGGTCCTGCTCGACCAGCGCATTCGGCACGTCCAGTTCCGAAATCTTCAGGACCGCGTCCATCACCTGGTTCTTGACCAGCGACTGGGTGCGGCGCTTGGCTTCGCGCTCGAGGTTGTCCTTGATCTCGCCGCGCATCTTGGCGGTGTCGCCGTCCTCGATGCCGAGCGTCTTGGCGAACTCGCCGTCGATTTCCGGCAGATGCGGCCACTCGACCTTCTTCATCGTGACCGTGAACTTCGCCGTCTTGCCGGCGACGTCCTTGCCGTGATAGTCCTCGGGGAAAGTCAGGTCGAACTCGCGAGCCTCACCGACCGTCAGGCCCAGCGCGGCGGTTTCGAATTCCGGCAGCATGCGGCCTTCGCCGAGCACGAACGGGAAATCTTCGGCGGTGCCGCCGGGGAAGGCGACGTCGTCGATCTTGCCGACGAAGTCGACCGTCACGCGGTCGCCGTTCTGGGCGGCCGTCTGCTCGCCGCCGTCGCCATGCTCGCCGCCTTCGCCGCGGGCGTGGAAGTGCACGCGCTGCTTGCGCAGGATATCCAGGGTGCGATCGATCTCGGCGTCGCCGATGCTGGTGGTCGAGCGCTTGACTTCAGCCGTGGCCAAGTCACCGATCTTCACTTCCGGGTAAACCTCGAAGGTCGCATCGAACGCATAGGCGTCGGCGGCCGCTTCCGCCTTCGGCGCGAAGCTCGGCTGGCCTGCCACGCGCAGGTTCTCGGTGCAGCTGACTTCGAAGAACTCCTGGCCGATCTTGTCGCTCAGCACTTCCGCCTCGACCTGGCCCGCGTATTGTTGCGCGACCATCTTGAGCGGCACCTTGCCCGGGCGGAAGCCCGGCATGTGCACGTTCTTCGCGAGTTTCTGGATACGAGCGTCGATCTCCTTCTGCACGACTTCCTTGAGCAGGGAAATCGTCACACGGCGTGCGAGCTTGCCGAGGTTTTCAACAACGTTAGCCATGGCTTCAATCGTCCTAAAATTATTCGAGCGAATCGGTTTTCCTTGCCGTGCCCGCCTCGCGGCGCGATAGCCATCGCGCCGCCGCCGTTTCCATTCGTCGGCGCCGCCCCGCCTTGCTGAGCGCGGCGCCTGCAGCTTGAAAAGCACGGCTCTGGCCGGAAGAATCGACTATTCTAGCAAACTATTTTCCCCAATCCGCCAGATTGCGCCGCCGTCCGCCAGGCGAGCGCTCGGCGCGCCGATTCCGGCCATACCATCCCGCCTATTCGCCGCGCGCCGCCGGCCTGTTAAGCTCGCGTTTCGGCCGGCGCGCCCAGGCCCAGGCCGCCGGCAGCTCGATCGCCACCCGGCCGCCGCCGCGACGAACGTTGCGACCCCAACCGAATATTCCACCGGAGACGCCATGCAGCCCTTCCCGTCCGCGCCTGTCGTCGCGCCTGTCATCGTGGTCGCGCCCGATTCGTTCAAAGGGTCCTTGTCCGCGCAGGAGGTAACGGACGCGATCGCGACCGGCCTGCGCCGCGCGCGGCCCGACGCGATCGTGCGCGGCTGCCCGATGGCCGACGGTTGCGAGGGTACGCTCGAGGCGATGCTCGCGCACGGCGGCACGCGCCGCACGCTGGCGGTGCCCGGTGCCTCGCTGGCCCCGCGCGTGGCCGCGGCCGGGCTGGTCGATTCGCACACCGCGATCATCGAGACCGCCGAGGTGGTCGGCATCACCGATCCGGTCGGGATGGCCGTGCCGGTTCAGGCGCGCAGCACCCGCAGCATGGGCGAGGCGATCCGCCAGTTGCTCGACGAGGCCTGCGCACCTTCGCTCGGCGGTAGCAGCACCAACGACGCCGGCGCGGGCCTGCTGGCCGGGCTCGGCCTGCGCGCACTCGACGTCGAGGGCCGCGAGATCGAGCCCGCGCCCGAGCGGCTCGCAGCCATCACCAAGCTCGATATCTCGGGGTTCGATCCGCGGCTCGCGCAAAACCGCTTCGTCGGCATGTCCGACGTCGATAATCCGCTCACCGGCGAACATGGCGCGACTGCGGTCTTCGGTCCGCAGAAGGGCGTGCGCCCCGAGCAGGTCGCCACGCCCGACGCCGCGCTCTCGCATTACGCCGATCTGGCCGAAGCCGCGCTCGGCCGCCGGGTACGCGAATTGCCCGGCGCGGGCGCGGCGGGCGGCCTCGGTTTCGCGCTGCACCTGCTGGGCGCGAGCTTCGAGCCCGGCACCGAGGTGGTGGCGCGCCAGGTCGGCCTGGACGCCGCGCTGGACGGCGCGCACTGGCTGATCACCGGCGAGGGTCGCTCGGACGCGCAGACCCTGCACGGCAAGGCGCCCTTCATCGCCTGCCGCCGGGGTGCCGGCCAGCCTGCTGTCGGGCGCGGTCGATCCGGCGGCGCTGCCGCAATTGTCAGAACATTTCGACGGCTGCTTTTCGCCCGCGCCGGGACCGATTACGCTCGAGGTGGCGATCCGCGACGCCGCCCGGCTGCTCGCCGACCAGGCCGAGCAACTGGCGCGGCTGCGCTTCGGCCGCCGCAGCGACGCCGCCACGGCAGCAGGTTGACCGCGAGCGGCGATCCGGGAACAATCGGGCCGCCGCCCATCCTTCAGGAACCGCCATGAAAGGCAGCCAAGCCGGACTCGACCAGTTTCTGACGCAGCGCCTGCACACGATCAACAAGCTCACCGATCGCGCGATCGGCGAGCTGTATCGCGACAAGCTCGGCATCACCCTGCCGGAGGCGCGCGTGGTCAGCTCGGTCGGCGCCTTCGGGCCGTTTTCGATCATGGAGCTCGCGCGCCACATGCATCTCGACAAGAGCCAGGCCAGCCGCGCCGCCGAGGCGCTGATCCTGCAGGGTCTGCTGTCGCGCGCGACCAGCGACGAGGACGGCCGCGTGATGGTGATCGGCCTCACGCGCGAGGGCGCCGCCCTGAACCGCCGGATCATGACGCTCGCGCGGCGCTGGAACGCCGAGCTGGCCGAACGGCTGACCGACAGCGAACGCGGCGCGCTGGAACGCGCGCTCGACAAGCTGATCGCCCATACGCGCGAACGGATCGAGTAGCACGCGAGCCGCCGGACGCCGGCTCGATGGGCCACCGCGCTTCAGTCAGACTTTCAGCCCGGCTTTCGGCCCTGCCGGTCGCGCGGCGGGCCAGTCGCATGGCCGCCGGCCGCCCATGCTGCACGCTCCGCCGACAGCCGCGATCAAGCGGCGCCCGCAGCCAGCTCTTCCCGCGCCCTTCCCTTCACAGCCCGCTATTGCGCGCGCTGCCGCAGTAGCCCGAACACCGCGTCGCAGAACGGCGTCGGCACGCCGAGCGCGCGGCCCAGCTCCGGAAACACACCCAGGATCGGCTCGATCTCGAGCGGTCGGCCAGCCTCGAAGTCCTGCAGCATCGACGTGCGGAACGCGCCGAGCCGGCGCGTGATCCCGGTGCGCTCGACGCTGCTGATGCCGGTCGACAGGCCGAGCCTCGCGCCCACCGCCCGCAGCCTCGTCCATCATGCTCAGCGCCAGCGCCTGGGTGTAGGGATCGTCCAGCAGCCCGGCCGTGGTCGAACCGGTCAACGCGCTGAGCGGATTCATGTCCATGTTGCCCCACAGCTTCACCCAGATCGCAGTGCGGATGTCGGCCTGCGATTCCACCTCGAAACCGCCCTCGACCAGCGCCTGGGCGAACTCCTGGGCCGCCGCCGGCCGCGCCGCGTCCGGCGCGCCGACGATCAGGCGATTGCCGGCCACGCGCCGCACCACGCCCGGCGCATCGATGGCCGAGGACAGGGGCACCACGCAGTCGATCGACTGCGCCGACGGCAATACGGCGGCAATCGCGCCGCCCGGATCGACCGCCTCCAGCGAACGAGCATCGAGCGCGCCGCCGATGCCATGCAGGAACCACCACGGCAGGCCGTTCATGGCCGCCACGATGATGGTGCGCCCACCAGCGGCGCGAGGCTCGGCGCCAGCGCAGGCAGCGCCTGGGCCTTGAGGGCGATCACCAGGTAATCCTGCTCGCCGAGCTCCAGCGCGTCGTCGGTGGCGCGCAGCCGCGTGCGGCTGGTCGCGCCCTGCTCGTCGACGTTCGTCAGGCCGTCGTCGCGCAGCGCGGCCAGCTTGTTGCCGCGCGCCAGCGCCGCGACCGACCAGCCCGCGCGCGCCAGCGCCACGGCCAGCAGGCCGCCGATCGCGCCCAGGCCGACCACAGTGACCTTCAGCGGTGCATCCTTCATGCCCAGCACTCCTCGATAAAGAGAAAGGATCTTCGCGGAAAAGTGTGATGGGAAAACGCTATTTTTCAGATTCGAGGCAGCATGCAAGTGAGGATCTTCAAGCGCA
>JAYFRU010000168.1:0-7015 GCA_040946965.1 Burkholderia sp.
AATTGTTAACAGAGGCCTCGCTGCGACCGTTGCGCGTAAACGTCACCGCGCCGAATCGGATTTATGCAACAACGCCCAAGACTTGCATGAACTCCCTTTCGCAAGCAACCGACACTATTCGGCAGAACAATGCCAAATTCTGAAAGCAAACCACGTATCTGGTTATAGATTGCAGTTCGCTCTTCCATAAATCCCTGGCGAATACGGTGAAGAGTGAGAATCGTTTGTTGCTGTTCGTCTTTGATTGGAACAAAGCGCATGCTGGGTCGGGTGACGGCTTCGCAGATTGCCGCCGCATCTGCTGCATCGTTCTTGCCGGTCTTCCCCGACATTCGATACGGAGAAACAAGTCTCGCCGACATCAGCTTGACCGTATGTCCATATCCCCGGAATTTCCTCGCCCAGTAATGAGCGCCAGAACAAGCTTCCATACCGATTAGGCAGGGTGGCAGTTTTGCGATGAGGTCCGCCAATTGAGCGCGCATCACCCGGGGTCGCATGAGTACGGCTTTTCCATGCTCGTCCACTCCATGCACGGCAAACACATTCTTTGCCAGATCGATTCCTACCGTCGTCACCTGGACCATGGCTTTCCTCCGTTTGTGTGATGAATCCAGTTTCATCATAGGCGGCGTCATGGCAGCGCTCGCCGGACCACCGCCTCGGAGGGAAGGCCCTTTCATTCGTGAAGGGCGCGATCGAATCGCTCGGCGGCGTGCACGGCATCGTCTCGCACTCGCTGGGCAGCATCGTCTCGACTGGCGCGATGGCGGAGCTGGGGCCCGACAGCGTGGACGGCATCGTGATGCTGGCGCCGCCCTGCACGCTGCCGGCCGTGATCGACCGCTGGTCGGGCGACTTCCTGCGCCTCACGCCCAGCGTGATGGACGCGATGTATGCCGAGCGGCATCGCCGCAACGGCGTGCCGCCCCAGCACTGGGACATCGGCGCGCTGGGCCGGGGCCTGCGCACGCGCATCTTCGTGATGCACGGCCCGAACGACAAGATCGTGCCGATCTGCGAATCGGAGAACATCGCCGCAGCCCTGCCGCACGTGCGCTTCGAGAAGGTCGGCCATGTGCGGATCCTGTCGGACGCGCGCGTGAGCGAGCGCGCCACCCAGTTCCTCGCGATCGGCGGCGAGACGGCTGCGAACCCGCCGTCGCTCGCGCCGAGCGCGGGCTGAGCCGAGGGGACCACCATGCTCTATCCCGAACTGTACCGAAGCCTGGAACGCGCGCGCTGGGACATGCAGCACGACATCGACTGGGAGCATTTCGACGCCGCGCTGCTGTCCGACGAGCAGGCGCTGTCGATCAAGATGAACGCGATCACGGAATGGGCGGCGCTGCCGGCCACCGAGATGTTCCTGCGCGACAACGTCGACGACAGCGACTTCTCGGCCTTCATGTCGATCTGGTTCTGCGAGGAGCAGAAGCACTCGCTGGTGCTGATCGAGTACCTGCGGCGCTTCCGTCCCGAGCTCGCGCCCACCGAGGACGAGCTGCACGCGGTGCGCTTCCCGTTCGACCCGGCACCGGCGCTGGAGACGCTGACCCTGCACTTCGTCGGCGAGATCCGCCTCAACCACTGGTATCGATGCGCCGCGCACTGGCACACCGAGCCGGTGATCCGGCAGATCTACGAGCTGATCTCGCGCGACGAGGCGCGCCACGCAGCCGCCTACCTGAAGTACATGCGCCGCGCGCTGGACAAGCACGGCGACGAGGCGCGCCTGGCTTTCGCCAAGATCGGCACGCTGATGGCCAGCGCCAACCGCGCGGCCAAGGCGATCCACCCGACCAACCTGCACGTGAACCGCAGGCTGTTCCCCAACGATACGGTGCAGAGCCGTCTGCCCGATCCGGCATGGCTGGGCCGCTGGCTCGACACGCAAATCCGCTTCGACCGCGACTGGGAGAACCGCGTGGCCGATCGCATCCTGCACAACCTGTCGATCCTGCTGGACCGCCCGCTGCTCAACGTCAATGACCTCCACAAGCTGCGCAAGCAGCTGCACCAGAACCTGGAAGGCGCGAGCGCGGGCGCCGCCGCCGAGCTAGCCCTGCAGCACTGATCCGGAGAACGCTCACGATGTCCGCACTCACCGTCGAATACCGCACCTGGATGTGCCTGATCTGCGGTTATCTATATGACGAAAGGAGCGGCGACCCGAAGGCCGGGATCGCCGCCGGCACGCGCTGGGAGGACATCCCGGACGACTGGCGCTGCCCCGAATGCGACGTCCCAAGCTCGACTTCGAGATGGTCTCGATCTGAGGCGCGGCTGCCCGCGCGCCACCTCCCAGGACACCAAGGACTCCCCACCATGCAATACAGCGACCTGGCGACACCCGACTTCCTGAAGAACCCCTATCCCGTGTTCGAGGCGATGCGCGCCGAGGGCCAGCTGGTCAAGCTCGCGCCCAAGCTCTACGTCACCTCCCACTACGGCTTCGGCGAGAAGCTGCTGCTCGACCGCCGCTTCGGCAAGGGCATCGTCGAGGCGGTCAAGGCGCGCTACGGCGAGGGCGTGATCGACCAGCCGCCGTTCCGCACCTTCCGCTCGATGCTGCCGGGCCTGAACCCGCCCAAGTACACCAACCTGCGCGCGCTGCTGATGAAGTCCTTCAACGCGCGCCAGGTCGAGAAGTTCCGCGAGGCCTCCTACACCATCTCGAACCAGTTGATCGACCGGCTGGTGAAGGAGCCGCAGGGGGACCTGGTGACCGGCTTCGCCTTCCTGCTGCCGATGCAGACCATGTGCACCATCCTCGGCGTGCCGCTGTCGGACGGCGCGATGTTCAAGCGCGCCGCCGATCGCGCGGCCGGCGCGCTCAACGTCACGCCGCTCAATGCCGAGCAGCTGGAAGAATCGCGCAAGTCGGCGATCGAGCTGGAGACCTACTTCGCCAAGGTGCTGGCCGAGCGCCGCAAGGCGCCGGGCGACGACCTGATCTCGCAGATGATCCTGGCCGAGGAAGACGGCCAGCGCCTGACCGACGACGAGATCGTCGCCAACCTCTGCTTCCTGTTCGTGGCCGGCTACGAGACCACCGAGAACATGATTGGCAATACGCTGATCGCGCTGCAGCGCCACCCGGAACAGCGCGAGCGCGTCAAGGCCGACCTCTCGATCATGCCCAAGGTGGGGTGACCGAGGCGCTGCGCTACGACAGCTCGGTGCAGATCGCCCAGCGCGTGGCGCTGGAGGAAGTCGAGCTGGAAGGCCAGACGATCCAGCGCGGCGACCTGATCTGCGTGTTCCTCGGCGGCGGCAACCGCGACCCGGAGAAGTTCGAGAACCCGGACCAGCTCGACATCGACCGCGAGAACGTGCGCCCGCTCTCGTTCGGCGGCGGCTTGCACTACTGCCTCGGCGCGCGGCTCGCGCTGCTGGAGATCGCGGCCGCGCTGGAGGTGGTCTGCACGCGCCTGCCGAACCTGCACCTGACCAATCTCGACGCGCTGCCCTATCGCCGCAACAACGCGCTGCGCGGCGTGGATTCGCTGCTCGGCACCTGGTAGCACGCGCGGCGCGAGCCGCGTGATCGAAGCGCTGCATTTTGCTGCACGCAAGGCAGGGCCGCGCGGGCCATCGCGCCGCGCCATGGTCCGGCATGCCCGGGGTTCGGGCATGCCGGAATTCGGCCGCTTCATATGACGATGACTATCTGAAACCGGCATGAATCGCCTCGATCGTTGCGCGCGCCGCGCACCGTCGCGGCGAGGACGGCCACCCATAACAGGCGAAGGAGAACCTCAACTTGAGCGAGAATCAAACGGGCGCGGCGGCGCTGCCGGGCGCCGCCGACGGAAAACCGAAACGCAAGCGCAAGCTGGTACTGCCGGTGCTGATCGTGCTGCTGGTGCTGCTGGCCGGCTATGCGATCTACTGGTGGCTGCACGGGCGCTTCTACGAAACCACCGACGACGCCTACGTGGGCGGCAACATCACGGTGATCTCGCCGCACGGCGCCGGCTACGTATCGGAGCTGCTGGTGGAGGACAACCAGCGGGTGCACGCCGGCCAGCCGCTGCTGCGCCTGCAGCCTGGCGATTTCGCGGCCGCGCTCGACGCGGCCAAGGCGAACGAGGCGGCCATGCGCGCCTCGCGCGCGCAGTTGCTGGCGCGCCGCACGCTGCAGCAGACATTGATCGACCAGGCCGGCGCCGAGCTGGCCGAGAAGTCGGCCGCGCTGTCCTTCGCTAGGACCGACGCGGCGCGCTACCGCAACCTGCTGAGCACTGCGGCCGGCACGCGCCAGAGCGAGGAACGCTCGAGCGCGGCGCTCAAGCAGGCCCAGGCGCAGCTCGATTCGGCCTCGGCGAAGCTGCGCGAAGCGCGTCAGCAGGTGAGCGTGCTCGACAGCCAGATCGCCGGCGCCGATGCCGCGATCCTGCAGGCCGGCGCGGCCCAGCGCACCGCCGAGCTGAACGTCGGCTACACCGAGTTGCGCGCGCCGATCGATGGTTATGTCGGCAATCGCGCGATCCACGTGGGCAGCTACGTGACGCCGGGCACCCAGCTGATGTCGGTGGTGGCCGCCAACGGCCTGTGGGTCGACGCGAACTACAAGGAGGACCAGCTCCAGCGCATGCAGGCCGGCCAGCGCGCGAAGATCTGCGCCGACGTGCGCAGCTCGCGGTGCTTCGAAGGCCGCGTGCATCTGCTGGCACCGGCCACCGGCGCGGTGTTCAGCGTGATCCCGCCGCAGAACGCCACCGGCAACTTCACGCGCATCGTGCAGCGCGTGCCGGTGCGGATCAGCTTCGAGGCGGCCGACGGCGTGCTCGGCGTGCTGCGCCCGGGGCTGTCGACCACCGTGACGGTGGACACCCACGGAGCCTCCTGATGAGCGAGCTCGCCAAACACCCCGCCTCTGGGTCGGTCGCTCCGGCCGCAGGCGGACCCGACGGCCCCGGGCACGCCGCCGGCCGCCGCGCATCCGCCCGCCTGGCCGTTCGCGGTGATGTGCGTGCGCATGTTCATCGCGCTGCTCGGCATCCAGATCGTGGCCTCCTCGCTGCAGGAGATCGGCGGCGGCCTGAGCGCGGCGCAGGACCAGATCGGCTGGGTGCAGACCGCCTACCTGATCGCCGAGATCACCGTGATCCCGATGTCGGGCTGGCTCACGCGGGTGTTCTCCACGCGCCGCCTGTTCGCCGGCTCGGCGCTCGGCTTCACGGCCGCCAGCCTGCTGTGCGGCTTCGCCTGGAACATCGAGAGCATGATCGTGTTCCGCGCGATCCAGGGCGTGCTGGGCGCCTCGATGATCCCCACCGTGTTCACCTCCTCGTTCCACTACTTCGACGGCAAGCGGCGCGTGATCGCGGCCGCCGTGATCGGCACCCTCGCGTCGCTGGCGCCGGCGCTGGGGCCGATCGTCGGCGGCTTCATCACCGATACCGCCAACTGGTGCTGGCTGTTCTACGTGAACCTGGTGCCGGGGCTGCTGGTGGCGCTCGGCGTCTCGCTGGCGGGCGACATCGACCGGCCCGATCACTCGCTGCTCAAGGGCGCCGACTACGTGGGCATCGCGCTGATGGCGGTGTTCCTCGGCACGCTCGGATACGTGCTGGAGGAAGGTGCGCGCTGGAACTGGCTCGACGACCCGATCATCCGCCGCTGCGCGGTGATCTCGGTCTGCGCGGGCAGCGTGTTCGTGGCGCGCTGCCTGAGCATCGACAACCCGATCGTTGACCTGCGCGCCTTCGGCAACCGCAACTTCACGATCGGCTGCATCCTGTCCTTCCTGACCGGCGTGGGTGCCTTTTCCTCGATCTACCTGACGCCGCTGTTCCTCGGCTACGTGCGCGGCTACGACGCCTGGCAGACCGGCGTGGCGATGATGCCCACCGGCATCGCCGCGCTGGTGGGCGTGCCGGTCTACGTGATGTTCGCGCGCAAGACCGACCTGCGCTGGCTGATGATGTTCGGCATGGCGATGTTCGGCCTGTCGATGTGGGACTTCCGCTTCATCACCCACGACTGGGGCAACCAGCAGCTGCTCTGGCCGCAGCTGATCCGCAGCTTCCCGCAGGTGTTCGCGATCGCGCCGGCGGTCACGCTCGGCCTGGGCAGCCTGGCGCCCGAGCGGCTCAAGTACGCCAGCGGCCTGTTCAACATGATGCGCAACCTGGGCAGCGCGGTAGGCATCGCGATCGTCGGCGCGATCCTCAACAACCGCACCAACCTGCATTTCACCGATATCGCCTCGCGCCTGAACGCCGCCAACCAGCCGATGCAGAAGATGCTCGGCACGCTCCAGGCGCAGCTCGGCCCGGCGCTGGGCTTCGCGCAGGCGGGCACCGCCGCCTCGCTGCGCGAGCTGCACGACATCGCGTTCCGCGAGGCGCAGACCATGGCTTACGGCGACGCGCTGACCACCATCATGATCGGCTTCATGTTCGCCACCCTGATCGTGCCGCTGATGCGCAAGGTGGTGCCGCCCCCGCCCCCGATTCGTCGAAGACCGCTCACTGAAGCACCCTCCATGTCACGAACTTCTGATCATTCGCTTGCGCTGCCGCGCCAATTCGCCGGGCCGGCCCTCGCGCGGCCGGCCGCGCTGGCCGCCGCCGCGCTGGCCGCGCTGCTGCTGGGCGGCTGCACGGTCGGCCCAGACTACCATTTCCGGCTGCGCGGCCTGCAGGCGCGCATCGCCATCGTCGAGCAGCAGATCGAGGCCGATCGCCACCTGTTTTCGCTGGTGCGCGATCGCGTCGGCAACGGCGTGGCCACGCGGCGCGAACAGGCCGAGGCCGAGGCGCGGCTCGCGCAGACGCGCTCGCCGCTGGCGGCCGAACGCGCGCGCCAGGCCAACCGGCTGGACATCCTGATGGGCGCGGCACCCGGCACCTACGCGGCGCAACTGGGCGCGCCGGGCGCGGACTGCGCGGTGCCGGGCCTGCCGGCCGGAATCGGCCCGGACACGCTGATCCGAGGTGAGATATTTCCAAGGGTGTAGGTGAGATATTTGCCTGGACTACCCCGGACAAGACGTGACTTGCCT
>JAYFRU010000169.1:0-7014 GCA_040946965.1 Burkholderia sp.
GATGCCCCCAAGAGGGGATGATTGAAACTCGTTCACCCTGTGATGATCGCTCAGGTGGAGCTAAATGGATAGCCCTTTTGGTTGAAGAAGGCGCCGAAGGCGGCAGCCTTCACCGCCTCGTTGGGGTCGGCATCGTCGAGCACCACGAACGGTGCCTTGCCGCCCAGCTCGAGCAGGCAGCGCTTGAGGTGCCGCACGGTGAGCTCGGCGATGCGGCGGCCGACCCGCGTCGAGCCGGTGAAGTTGATGCGCCGCACCGCCGGATGCGCGATCAGCGCCTCCACCACCGGCGCGGCGTCCTCGGGCGCGTTGAAGATCACGTTCAGCACGCCGGGCGGCAGGCCCGCGTCGCGCAGCGCCTCGCCGATTAGCCAGTGCGTCATCGGGCACAGCTCGGAACCCTTGAGAACACGGTATTGCCGCAGGTCAGCGCCATTGCCAGCGCGCGCACGCCGAGGATCACCGGCGCGTTCCAGGGCGCGATGCCGAGCACCACGCCGGCCGGCTGCCGCACCGCCATCGCCATGGTGTTCGGCTGGTTCGAGGGGATCAGCTCGCCGGTGATGCGGGTGGTCATCGCGCCGGCCTCGCGCAGCATGTCCGCCGCGATCCGGCAATTGAAATGCGCCCAGCTCGCGGCCGCGCCGGTCTCGGCCGCCATCGCCTCGGCGAAACGCTCGCCGCGCGCGTCCATCAGCTCGGCCGCACGGAACAGGATCGCGCGCCGCTCGCCCGGCGTGGTGGCGGACCAGCCGGCGAACGCAGCCGCCGTGCTGTTGGCGGCGTCGAGCGCATCCTGCACGGTGGCCGCGACGGCCTGCGTGCGGGCCTCGCCGGTGACGGGGTTGGCGCGCGTGAAGCTCGCGCCGTTGGGGGGTTGGCGCGCGTGAAGCTCGCGCCGTTGGCGGCCTGGCGGTCCTGGTTGTCGATCAGTAGTGAAGCTCGCAGCATCGGGCTGTCTCCTTGGATTGGGCATGGCCTCGCGCTTCGCGTCGGCGCCGGACGGCGCCACGGATCGGACCGGGCAAGCCAGTCTAGAAGCATGAGAGCACGGCCTCAATGCACAGAAACGGGAAAATCTGTCACGTTTCTGGTCGGAGCACGTGCCTGGAAACGATGGGATGCCAGCCACGATGCGCGTGTCGAGCGGTGCCTCCGTCTCGGCGTCGCGTGGGCACCCGCTGCGGCTCAAGGCCGGCGGCTTTACGCCGGATCGGCATCAAGCGCCTCGATTCGATCGATTTCGGCAAGGCGCAAACGTTTGACCTGTCATCAAGAAAAAAATCCGGCGCGCAAGCCGCACCAAAACCGTCCTCCCTCGAGCCTCGATTACCTCGTGCCGGCCGCCCTGCGATCGACGGCCGCCGTAGAGGGAAGGCGGGGCATGGCTGCCGCGTGGTCCGCCACGACAGCGCCCGCCTCTTCAGGCCACGCGGAACCTCGCCACCGTCGCCGCCAGGGCCCCGGCCTGGGTCTCTGCAGCGTGGCCGCCGCCGCGCTCGACTGCTCCACCAGCGCCGCGTTCTGCTGGACCATCTCGTCGAGCTGCGTGACGGCGTGATTGACTTCCTGGATCCCGCGCGTCTGCTCGGTGGCCGCGTGGCGGATCTCCGAGATGATGGTCGTCACGTTCGCCACGTTGCCGACGATCTCGTCCATCGTCGTGCCGGCCGAACGCACCTGCGAGGCGCCCTCGCCGACGCGCTCCACGGTGGTCTCGACCAACGCCTTCACCTCGCGCACGGCCTGCGCGCTGCGCTGCGCACCTCCTGCGCGACCACCGCGAAACCGCGCCCCTGCTCGCCCGCACGCGCCGCCTCGACGGCCGCGTTCAGCGTCAGGATATTGGTCTGGAACGCGATCCCGTCGATCACCCCGATGATGTCGCCGATCCGGCTCGAAGCCTGCTCGATCTTCTCCATCGTCGCCACCACGCGCGACACTGCCTCGCCGCCGTGCGTGGCGATCCGCGACGCCACGCCGGCCCGTTCGTCGGCCTGCGTGGCCGCACTCGCCGACTGGCCCACAGTGGCCGTGATCTGCTCCATCGAGGCGGCCGTCTGCTGCAGGCTGGCCGCCGCCGATTCGGTGCGCGACGACAGGTCGACATTGCCGGCCGCAATCTCGTCGGCCGCAGCGCGTAACGATTCGCTGGCCTCGCGCACCTCGCGCATCACGTCGTGCAGCTTGCCGACGAAGGCGTTGAACGAACGCGCGATGTCGGCCACCTCGTCGCGCCCCTCGGCCGGCAGGCGCTGCGTCAGGTCGCCCGAGCCCGAGCCGATCGCGGCCATCGCCTCGGCTTCGTCGATGGCCACCACCAGCCGCCAGTCGGTGCCCGCAATCGGTTGTGCACGCAACAACTTGTTGGCACCGCCGATACGCGCCACGAACGGCCTGTCGGTGGCGTCGAGCGCGGCCAGCGGCAGGTTCGCGAGATCGGGCGACAGCGCCGACAAGGCCTTGCCGGTGAGCGCCGCATCGGGATGCGCGACGATCTGGCCGCTGCCGTCGACCAGCATCGCGAAGCTGCCCGGCGTCGGCCGGATCGACTTCACGTTCGCGATCACGTTGTCCATCGTCACATCGCCGCTGACCACCGCCTGCAGTTGGCCGTCGCGCGTCACCGGCACCGCGAAGGTCACCACCACCTTGCCGGTGCGCGCATCGACATAGGGGGTGGTGACCACCGCGCGGCCGGCCTCGGCCGCCTGCCGGTACCAGGGGCGCGCGGTCGGGTCGTAGCCGTCCGGGATGCCGGTCGGATCGGAGAACTTCGAACGCTTATCGGGGTAACCGTTATAGACGTTCAGGAAGCTGCCGGCCGCCATCATTTGCAGGAAGCCCGGCACCGGATCGGCCGACAACGCGGTATCGCCCAGCGACTCGACCATCTGGCGCTTCGACGCGACCCAGTCGCGAATGCCATTGCCGTTGCCGATCGCGGTGGCGCTCAGGTTGCGGTTCAGGTCCTCGAGGTTCGCCGCTCGGGTGACGACATAACCGATCACGGTGCTCGCGCAAAGCGCGAACACCACGATGGCGAGGCAGGCGGCAACAATACGGGTACGTAGGGACGAAAGCATGGTGAAAGCTCTGTCTGACAGTGACGGGATTGTGGCCCGATTGATCGATGGACTGGTAAACGGATGGGGTGGATAAAACTTGAGGGTTGCTGCCAAAAATTGAGAGTCGACTCTGGAAAATGATGAGCGGATCCAGCTCCTCGGGCTGCCGCACAGCGGCTTGGTGCGATAGATCCGATGATTGCGCGTCGCAGGCCGACGCTTTGACGCGCGCCGCGCGACGAAACGTCGAGGCTTGCCGCGCCAGCGGCCGCTCGGCAAAGAACTTTCGATCAGTCAGGACGAAATCGGGCGCGAAGCTGCTACAATTATGGACCGACCTAAATGTTCGTGCGAAATGGGTTTCGAACAACTCGCAAAATTGAAAAAGCAGCTCGCCCAACAGCGAGCCGACGCCAAGCCGCAAGGCAAGTCCTCCAGCCAAGCTCCCGCCAAGTCGTCCGGCAAGCTGGCGCACAAGCCGGGCGGCCGGCCTGCCGCTGCCGGCGGCAAGCCGTCGTCGGGTAAGCCCGCGCTGGCGCGCCGTCCGGTGCCTGCCGCCGACGCGAAGCCGGTCAATCCGACCGTGCTGGCCATCGGCAAGCTGCAGCGCCGCTTTCCCGCCGCCTTCCCCAAGAGTCCCGCACCGAAGCTGCCGCTCAAGATCGGCATCTTCAAGAACCTGGTCGCGCATACCGCCGAACTCGGCCTCGACGAAGCGCAGCTGCGTGATGCCATCAAGGAATGGTGCTGCGGCAGCCGCTACTGGGCTTGCCTGGTCGAAGGCGCGAAGCGCGTCGACCTGAGCGGCGCCGAAGCCGGCGACGTGACGGCCCAGCAGGCCGCCGGTGCCGTGCGCCTTGACCAGGCGCGCCGCTCGCGTGCGGCCGCCAAGGCCAGGGCCGGCGATGCCGCCAAGCGCGGCGATGCGGCCAAGGAAGGCGAGGCAGCCAAGGACGCAGCGGCCGGCGACGATGCCGCCGCGACGCAGGATGAGGCCGGCACGCCGGCCGAGGTCGAAGCGTCGGCAGCAGTGGATGCCGCCGAGGCAGTAGCGCCGGCGGCCACCGAGGCGGCACCGGCAGCCGATGCCGCCGAGCCCGCGCCAGTCGCGCCGGAAGCAACCGAACCGAAGTAAGGGCGGTCGTTCCCACGGCACCTTGCAGGACAGGACTGCGGAAACGACAAGGCCCCGGCGCCGTTTCCAGCCGGCTGGGGCCCTGCCCGAAGCTCCACGACGCGCCCACAGCGAAAGCCGTCGGCGCGTCGTCGTTTCCGCGTCAGCGGAACATGGTCGTCGCGAGTTCCACTACCTCGTTGCCCTTCGCGTTCAGCACGGCCTTCAGCATGTAGAGGCTGTAGCCCTTCGCCTGTGCCCATTCGATCTTCGGCGGCAGCGCGATCTCCTGGCGCGCGATGCGCACGTCCACCAGCACCGGATGCGGGCGCGAGAACGCATCCTTGAGCGCCCCCTCCAGTTCCTCCGAACGCTCGACGCGGATCCCGTCGATGCCGGCGCCGCGCGCGATCGCGGCGTAGTCGGTATCGGCCAGGCGCGTATCGTCGTCGAGATAACCGCCCGCCTTCATCTCCATCGACACGAAGCCCAGCGAGCTGTTGTTGAACACCATCAGGGTGAGCGGCAGCTTGAGCTGGCGCGCCGTCAGCAACTCGCCCATCAGCATCGACAGGCCGCCGTCGCCGCATAGCGCAACCACCTGGCGGCCCGGAAGTGCCGCCTGCGCGCCGAGCGCTTGCGGCAGCGCATTGGCCATCGAGCCGTGATTGAACGAGCCGAGCAGCCGGCGCTTGCCGTTCATCTTCAGGTAGCGCGCCGCCCACAGCGTCGGCGTGCCGACGTCGACGCTGAACACCGCGTCGTCGGCCGCCAGTTCGCTGACCAGCCGTGTGAGGTATTGCGGATGGATCGGCGCGTCGCCCGGCGAGGGCCGCGCGAGACTGTCGAGCCCCTCGCGCGCCTCGGCGTAATGCTTGCGCGCGGCTTCCAGGAAGTGACGGTCGGTCTTGCGCGCGAGGCGACCCTGCAAGGCCGAGAGCGTCGCCTTGACGTCGCCGACCAGGCCCAGATCGACCGACACGCACTTGCCGATGGATGCGCCGTGATGATCGATCTGCACCACCTTGGCGTCGGCCGGATAGAAATTGCGATACGGGAAATCGGTGCCGAGCATGACCAGCGTGTCGCAGGACTTCAGCGCGTGGTAGCCGGAGCTGAAGCCGATCAGGCCTGTCATGCCGACGTCGAACGGGTTGTCCCATTCGACGTGCTCCTTGCCGCGCAGTGCGTGGACGATCGGCGCGCCGAGCGTGTCGGCCAGCGCCACCACCTCGTCGTGCGCGTCGGCGCAGCCGCTGCCGCACAACAGTGCGACGCGCTTCGCGCCATCGAGCAGCGCCGCCAGCGCATCGAGCTGGGTCGCGGGCGGCACGCTCGCCGTGACCTCGTAGCTGACCTGGCCCGGCGTGGCTTCGGGCACCGCCTCCAGCGCGATGTCGCCGGGCAGCACGATCACGGCCACGCCGCGTTCCTCGATCGCGGTGCGGATCGCCCGATCAAGCACGCGCGGGAACTGCTTCGGGTTGCTGACCAGCTCGACGAAGTGGCTGCACTCGCGGAACAGCTCCTGCGGATGCGTTTCCTGGAAGTAGCCGAGCCCGATCTCCGAGGACGGGATATGAGCCGCGATCGCGAGCACCGGCACGTGGTTGCGCTGGCAGTCGAACAGGCCGTTGATCAGGTGCAGGTTGCCGGGGCCGCAACTGCCCGCGCAAACCGCGAGCCTGCCCGTCACCGCAGCTTCCGCGCCGGCCGCGAAGGCGGCGGTTTCTTCGTGGCGCGTGTGCGACCACTCGATCTTGCCGAGCCGGCGCAGGCTGTCGGAGAGCCCGTTCAGGCTGTCGCCCGTGACGCCCCAGATCCGTTCGACGCCGGCCTGAGCCAGGGTGCTAGCGAGATAGTCCGCAATGGTTTTGCCTGCCATGAGTCCTCCACTACTTGGGTGAGATCGATGGCGCGCCGCCACGGGCCAGCGGCGCGCGCGAGGAGGATGCAGGGGGTTGTGCCCCGCGCATCCGGGTCGGAATCTGCGGGTGATTGTGCACGGTACGAGGGAAATATGCAGTGAGGAGGCTGCCATGATGGCGTCAGCGCCTGTCAGCCCCGTTCCAGCACCTTGTCGGACAATCAGGCCTGGTCGATATAGGCGACCAGTTCCCAGGCCACGTGCACGACTTGCTGGCGCGTACCCATCATGCGATCCAGGAAGGCCGCCGCGCGCGGCTCATGGACGAGCAGCGAGGGCAAGGTATCGCCCTTGAGAAAACGCCGTTGCGCGTCCGCGGCCTGCCCTGCTTCGAGTCTCGCGTGCCACACGCCATCTTCGGGGCAAGTGTCGCCGGTATTCGCCAGCGTGCCCAGCGGGACACGGCTGGCAGCGGTGGGCGATGCCGGCTCGTCGGCTTGCGAGGTCTTGCTCGACAGCCCGGCCAGCGGCAGCCCGGTCGCCGGATCGAGTTGCCTGGCTTTCGCCATCCGGTCGATGGTCTCGGCGGATGGCTTCTGTGGCGGCACAGCCGCATCCTGCTCCTTTTGCCACTGGAAACTGCCATCCCACGGCGGAAGCTTCGCGGGCGGCAGCGGCACGATCTTGTCGAGATCGGGGACTTTTGGGTTGCGGCCGTCGTTGGCACGCAAAAACTCGTGAATCTGGCGATACCGGCGCGAGCGCTCAGGATCGCCTTGGACGCCGAGATAATAAAGTTCATCGGAAGGCGCCGGACCTTTAAATCCGTTTTCCAAGAAGGAAGTGGCTTGCGTGTCGCCTGCCTGCGCTCCCTTCTGAAAAGTTTTTAGGGTCTTCTGGAAATCGTGTGGGTAAATTTCGTCATGAAATGGCCTGAAAGCCAAGCAGGACGCGGGTTTGCGCGA
>JAYFRU010000170.1:0-6942 GCA_040946965.1 Burkholderia sp.
CCCCCCCCCCCCCCCCCCCCCCCCCCCCCCCCCCCCCCCCCCCCCCCCCCCCCCCCCCCCCCCCCCCCCCCCGGGTCAATTATCGTGCAGTCGGTCCAACGTCGCGTTGCCGGGCGCTGCTTACTTCACGCCGACGCCGTCGAAGCGGCTATAGCCGAGCGGCTCGATGCGCTGGTCGACCACGTTCTTGGTGGTCGGCTGGTAGACCGTCGAGTTCGCGATCGGCGAATACGGCACCTGCTGCGCGAAGATCTGCTGCGCCTGCATGTAGATCTTGGTACGCGCATCCTGGCCGCTGGTCACGCGGCCCTTCTGGATCAGCGCCTCGAAGGACTTGTCGCACCAACGCGAGAAGTTGTTGCCGTTCATCGCGGTGCAGCCCAGCAGGGTGCCGAGCCAGTTGTCCGGATCGCCGTTGTCGCCGGTCCAGCCGATCAGCATGGCGTTCTGCTCGCCCGAGTGCGCGCGCTTGATGTACTCGCCTCATTCATAGCTGACGATGTTCGCCTTCACGCCGATCTTGGCCCAGTCGGCCTGGATCATCTCGGCCATCAGCTTCGCGTTCGGGTTGTAGGCGCGCTGCACCGGCATCGCCCACAGCGTGATCTCGAAGTCGTTCGAGAAGCCGGCCTTGGCCAGCAGCGCCTTGACCTTGGCCGTGTCGTAGGCCGGCATCTTCAGGTTCTTGTCGAACGACCACTGGGTCGGCGGCATCGGCGCGTCGGCGGCCTGGCCGGCCCCCTGGTAGACCAACTCGATGATCGCCTTCTTGTTGATCGCCATGTCGAGCGCCTGGCGCACCGCCAGGTTGTCGAGCGGCTTGTGCTGCACGTTGTAGGCCAGGTAGCCGAGGTTGAAGCCCGGCTGCAAGGGCATCTCGAGGTTCGCGTCGGCCTTGAGCGTGGCGATGTCGGCCGGGCGCGGATAGCTCATCACCTGGCACTCGTTGCGCTTGATCTTCTGCACCCGCACGCCGGCATCGGGCGTGATCGAGAAGATCAGCTTCGAGACCTTCACGTCACCCTTCTTCCAGTAGTCGGGATTGCCGTCGAAGCGGATCGTGGCGTCCTTGGTGTAGCTGCGGAACACGAAGGGGCCGGTGCCGATCGGCTTCTGGTTGATGTCGGGCACCTTGCCGGCCTTGAACAGCTGGTCTGCGTACTCGGCCGACAGGATCGAGGCGAATTCCATCGCCATGTTCTGGATGAACGGCGCGTTCGGCTCGGACAGCGTGAAGCGCACCGTGTGCGGATCGACCTTCTCGACCTTGGTGATCAGCTTGTCCAGGCCCATGTCGGTGAAGTACGGGAAGCTCACCGGGTAGGCCTTGCGGAACGGCTGGTTGGTGTCGAGCATGCGCTCGAAGGTGAAGGTCACGTCGTCGGCGTTGAATTCGCGCGTCGGCTTGAAGAAATCGGTGGTCTGGAACTTCACGCCATGGCGCAGGTGGAAGGTGTAGGTCTTGCCGTCCGGCGAGACGTCCCACGATTCCACGAGGCCCGGTTCGACCTTGGTGCCGCCGCGCACGAACTCGACCAGGCGGTTGTAGACGGTGAAGGTCGCCACCGAGAAATCGACACCCGTGGTGTATTGGGCCGAATCGAAGCCGGCCGGGCTGCCTTCCGAGCAGTAGACGAGCGTCTTGTTCGGGATCTGCGCGTGCGCGGCACTCGTGATGCCCAGCGCTGCCGCTGCGACGCCCGCCATCGCGGCGCGCAACAGACGATCTGATTTCATTGTGATATCTCCAGGTCTCGTGCCGGCTGGCGCCAGCGTGCGGCCGATCTTACTTGAGCTTTCACGCCGGGGACAAGCCGACCAGATCAAGCGTCGGCCCAGGCTTACGCGACGATTTCCGGCGTGCTTGGTGGCCTGCCGCAGCAGATGCGGCACGAGAAGGAGCTGGGAGTGGCCCTGTTTCGTTGGATCGCTAAACAAATGGAGACGGATGCGGCGCGGGCTTGGCGCGGGCCTGGCGCGGGCTTTGAGCGGATCCGCCGGCGGCCCGCCCCGGGTACATCGCCCGTCGCGAGGCGGCGCCTCAGCCCTGCGGGTCCGGCGCGCGGCGCGGCATACAGGCCATCGCGATCACCGACAACGCGAGCCCGGCCATCACGTAATAGGTCGGTGCAAGCGGCGTACCCGTCGCCTTGATCAGCCAGGTGACGATGAACTGCCCGAATCCACCGAACAGCACCACCGCGACGTTGTAAGCAAGCGACAGCCCGGTGGAACGGACCTGGGCCGGAAACAGCTCGGCGATCATCGCGCCGAACGGCCCGTAGTAGCCGGACAGGGTGATCGCCAGCAGGCCCTGCACCAGCACCAGGCGGCCCACGCTGGGCGCCGCGTCGAGCCAGAGGAACAGCGGGTAGATCAGCACCAGGGTGGCGACCAGCGAGCCCAGCGCGAGGTTCTTGCGCCCGATCCGGTCCGACCAGGCGCCGGCCAGCGGCGTGAGCACCGTCAGCAGCAGCCCGCCGACGATCACCGCATAAAAGGATTCGGCATAGGGCAGCTTGAGCTGCTTGACCGCGAAGGTCGGCAGATAGCTGATCAGCACGTAGATCGTGACGGTCAGCGCGATCACCGAGCCCAGGCCGCAGAGCACCTCGCGACCGTGCTGCGAGAACACCTCGCCGAGCGTGACGCGTCGCGCCGTGGCCTTGCTGGCCAGGAACACCTCCGAATCGGCCAGGTGGCGACGCAGGTAATAACCGATCGGGCCGATCAGGAGGCCCAGCAGGAACGGCACGCGCCAGCCCCAGGCATGCAGCGCCGCCTCGATCAGCATCGCGGTGGCGCTGCCGAATTCGCCGCCGGCCGAGAAGCCCTGCAACAGCCGGCCGAACACGATCAGCAGCGGCGCGCCGATGCCGATCGCCGCGTAGGTGGGCGCGACCGCGATCAGGAAGATGCCGGCCGTCATCAGCAGGATCACCAGCGACAGCGCCGCCTTGCGCCCCGCGCGGTCGGCATAGAGGCCGAGCACGATGCCGCCGATCGGCCGCATGAAGAAAAAAAAGGCCACGCCGAAGGTGGCGGTGGTCAGCAGCAGCGAGACGTATTCGCTGGAGCTCGGGAAGAACAGCTCGGCGATCACCACCACCATGAAGCTGAACACCGTGAAGTCGTACCACTCGAGCGCATTGCCGATCACGGCGGCGATCACCGCGCTGCGTCCGGGGCCCGGGTCGTTCACGGCCGGTTGAGTCGCCTGCTGCCTTTCGCTTGCAGAGTTCATGCGTTTCCCTCTCCCGCTGGGCTATGCGCCTTGCGCCGCATGGACGTGGCGCGATTGAGATGCAGCGAGTGTAGGAGAGCGATGAAGCCGCTTACAAGCAACAGAAAAAAGAAAACAATGCGCCACAGCCGGCCGGATTTCCCGATTGCGCACGGGCGCCCAGCGCTCAGGCCATCTGGCTGAATGCGCTGCACCAGCCCTTGGCGGCCACGTCCTTGCCGGGGAACGCGACGCAGGCGGCGGAAGTGGCCCCCTTCTTGCCCTGGTACATCGAGCAGGCCGCGCAATCCTGCCCGGCCGCGTATTTCGGGAACTTGCTCTTGTTGACCTTGGCGGCATCGGCCTTGTAGAGCCGAGCGCGGCCGCGGTGGAATCGGTCTCGGCCAGCATCGGCGCGGCGAAGGCCTCGCGCGAGGACAGCGCGAGCGCCGATACCGCGCCGACACTGGTGATCAGGAAACTGCGACGGGACGTTTTCATGGGGACGTGCTCCAGCTTCTCTTCATGGGGAATGGCCGCTCTGACGGCGGCACCGGCGAAGCATAACGCCACCGCCACGGATCTGCGCTGCCGAATCCCGGAGATAAGGAATCGCTGAAGCCGAGGGCGGGCGGCGCGCCGCCGGTTTCCCGATGCCGCTCGCCAGTTGCGCGTTCAGAAGCCGATCGGCCGCCGCCTCGGCATGCCTTCATCCGTGCGGATGTCGCGCGCCTCGACCGCATCGCGTCCGTCGAGCCGCGCCGCGCCAAACCCATGCAGCAGCGCGCGGCGCATGGTGCGCGGCGGCACCGCCACGAGCGCGCCCAGCGCGGATTCGCCCAGCGTGTCGGGAAAGCGATGGCCCCAGGCATGCGCGCCGCAGATCTCGGCATAGATGGTCTGCGCGATGCGCCGCGCGCCGGCCTCGTCGGGCGAGGGAATCTCGTAGACGTTCATGCGGTTGAGGATCGGCTCGGGGATCGAGGACGCGTCGTTGGCCGTCGCGATCCAGATCACGTTGCCGGCGTCGATCGGCACCTCGGCGAACTCGTCGACGAAGGCGCTCGCGGTGTCGTGCTCGAGCAGCGCGTAGAGCGCGCCGAGCGGGTCGTACTGCGCGTCGTTGCCGGCCTTGTCGATCTCGTCGATGGCGATCACCGGGTTCGAGTAGCTGCCGTGCACCAACGCGTCGAACACCTTGCCCGGCTTGGCGTTCTTCCATTGCGAGGAGGCTCCCGACAGCACCCAGCCGGCGGTCAGCGAACTCATCGGCACGTAGTGGTAGGCGGTGCCGAGCATCTGCGCCAGCGCCTTGGCGAAGTGAGTCTTGCCGATGCCGGGCGCGCCCAGCAGCAGGATCGGCATCAGCTCGAGCCGGTCCTCGGTCTCCAGGCACAGCGCGATCTGCTTGCGCAGGTCCTCCAGCGGCCCCGCGAAATTCGGCAGCGCCTCGGCCAGCGCATCGAAGGCCGGCATGCGCGTGGGCTTCACGCAGAAGCGCAGATTGCCCGTCTTCAGCATCTTCTCGTAGGTCGCGCGCAAGGCCTCGCTTGCGCCCTCGTTGAGATCGTTCAGCGCGGTCTCGACCCGGTCGAGATCGTACACGCGGCTGAACGAGGCCACCGCCAGTTCCTGCTTCACCATTGCCGTCGTCATCACACACCTCTCGCTTGCCACGCCCGGTCGCCCCGGGCTCGCCGCCGCGCCGGCGCTGAAACGGCGCGCCGCACGGCATCAGACCCCTCGCTGCCAGTGTTGGGCAGACAAAAGCGGCATGCAAACCAGCACTCCTCGCGCTCTGCTGCTGATCGCGGCGCGCGCTGCACGGCGCGGCAAGCGCGCGTATCATCGGCGATTCGCCGTCGCGTGCCGGCCGCCGCCTTGCGCCGCGCCGCCGGCCCCGGCCTGCTCCAACAGGAATCGCCGATGACCGAGCTTTCGCTGCCCGATCCGCTTGCCCACCCGCGCCCGGCGCGCGGCCGGAACCCGAATCGCGCGCGCCCGGTCAGAGAATCTTTCGGCAGCGCCGCCTCCCCGATTTCCGTGATGCTCCGTTCTTCCGTGCTCAATCTCGCGGCCGCGCTCCCGCGCCGCCGGCCGGCCGTTGCCGTCCGCACCTCGACCCCGCTGCCGCAGCAGCGCGCCGCCTTGCGCGGCGCGCTGCTGGCCGCCTGCCTGGCGCCGGGCCTGATGCCGCTCGCCGCGCGAGCCCAGGCCTCGACCCCGGCCGCGCCGCAGTCGATCGACTGGGAGATCCGCGTGCTGCACGACAGCCAGACCGTCGACACCTTCCACCAGACCACCACGGTCGGCCAGTCGCGCACCGATACCCACAGCTACCCCGTCACGCTGGGCGCGGCCTGCACCGGCAAGGAAGCCTCGATCGTGGCGGCCGTCAAGCCGCAGCGCTCGCGCACCGTCACGGTCGCGCCGCTCTATATCGAAGGCGACACCGTCACGCTGCAGCTCGACGCGCAGGAGACGCTGGACGACAGCGACGACGGCTGCTCGCTCGCGCCGCGCCAGATCTCGGCCAGCCACCCGGGCCTGGCGGTGCATGTGCAAAGCTGGACCGACTGGGCGCCGGCCGACAAGAACGCGCGCCTGCTCTACCAGGTCCGCGCCCACGTCGTGCAGGGCTGAGGCATGCACGCACCCCAGGCCCTACCGTTCGCCGCGCCGCAGACGGCACCCAGCGAGATCACCGCAGTCAGCTGGAACCTGCACAAGGGTCGCTCGCCGCTCGGCTTCACCGCCTGGAACGCGATGCGCCGCTGGGTCGAATCGACCCACGCCGACATCTACTTCCTGCAGGAGGCGATGGCCAAGCGCATGCCGAGGCCGGTGCTGGCCTCGTCGGGCTTCGGCGCGCCGATGGAGGATCCGGTCGACGACATCTGGCACTGCCAGGCCACCGAGATCGCCCGCGCGCTGGATTGGCAGATCGCGCTCGGCCCCAATGTGTTCAAGCCCTCCTGGCAGCACGGCAATGCGATCCTCTCGCCGCATCCGCTCGACCTGGGCGGCCGCTGGGACATCTCCGCGCATCGCTTCGAGCGGCGCGGCCTGCTGGTGGCCCGCGCCACGCTGGCCGGCGCCGCGCCGATCACCCTGCTGTGCGCCCACCTGGCGCTCACGCGCGCCGCGCGGCTGCGCCAGATGACCTGGATCGCGCACTGGATCGAGCATCACGCCCAGGATGGCCCGCTGGTGCTGGCCGGCGACTTCAACGACTGGCGCAACGATTCGGTGCCGCTGTTCGGCGAGATCGGCCTGTCCGAGGTCGCCACCCTGCTCGGCGAATCGGGGCGCACCTTTCCGGCCTTCTCCCCGGCGCTCGCGCTCGACAAGATGTTCGTGCGCGGCCTGACCCCGCTGGAGTGGCAAGCGCCGACCGACGACACCGCCTGGCTGTCCGACCACCTGCCCTATATCGCGCGGCTGCGCCTGGACTGAGGCACCGCGCCGCGTGTCGAGAATGGACAGGAATCCAAAAGCTCGATGACGCGGCTTTCCGGGACGGATTTCCGCGCGGCCGCCGGGGTCAAGCGCGCTCGTCGCCGAGGCAGGGTAAAATACGGGGTGCTCCAAACGTCTGTTAACGGGTAGGCGTGCACTTTCGAGAGTGACGCGCCCGCCATTGGCCGGTCTGCGGATCGGGCCGGTGCCCTCGGTTTCCGTCTCGTATCCGTATTCCATGAGCAAATTCGATACCGCTA
>JAYFRU010000171.1:0-6882 GCA_040946965.1 Burkholderia sp.
GCCAGCGCGGCTCCTTGCAGGTCTACCTTCTTCAGCATCTCAGACTCCAGTTTGGATGATGGGTTTTACCCCAAATCCGTGTCTAGAAAAACCGGAGCCGCCGCAGAAAAAATCGCTACAAATTGCAGCGAAATTAACCATTCCCCAAATATTCGACTACGCTTAGAAGTGGTAGCCGATGTTGACGTAGCTGACGATCGGGTCGAGTTTGATGTGAGCCTGCGACGTGCGCGTCAGCGTCCCGACCTGGGTGGTCAGGGTGGCTGTCAGGCTGACCGGGATATACGAGATCGACAGGCCCGCGAACCAGTGCTTGTTGAAGTTGTAGTTGAAGCCGGCGTTGTACACGGGCGCCCACTGGTTGCTGGTGGTGACATTGGTCGGGCCGCCCAGCACGCCGCGCTCAAAGGCGGTGTTGGTCAGCTTGGCGCCGGTGAAGTAGATGTACGATGCACCCACGCCCACGTAGGGACGGAACTTGGCCTCGGCGCTGTTGAAGTAGTACTTGAGCAGGATCGCCGGGCTCCACTGGTAGGCGCGGCCGAGCGTGCCGAACTGCTCGAACGAGCCCTTGCCGTCCAGATTGAACTTTGGCGGGATCCCGTAGACGAACTCGCCAGCGATGTGGTCCGTCACGAAATACCCGGCGGTCAGGCCGAGCGTGTCGGAGTCGCTGATGCCGGCGCCGGTGTTCGGTACCGACTGGTTGACGGGCGTGCCGCCAACGGACATCACCTTGAGCGGATCGCTCGAGTCTTGCGGGGCGAGGTGGAACCAGCCCGTGGTGACGTAGAAGCTACCTGCCGATTGCGCTTGCGCGGCGGTGCCGGCAGTCATGAATGCGAGCGCAACGGCCCCCGTAATCGCCAATTTTTGTTTCATGGGTGTGTTTCCTCCTCGATTTAAGGCGTGCTCATTATGACTACGGCGTTTCAAACGGAACAGGCTTGTAAGCTAGAGCAATCTTCCTAGGATTCGTACGAACGTGCGTTTCCTCCCTGCCGCGCGGGGCTCTGCGCGGATGCAGTCATTCGGGCCTTCGGGTTTCTCCTAACGCGATCAAACGGACATTCAGCATGGCACGGCTAGCACGACTCTATGTTCCCGATCAGCCGCAGCACGTCATCCTGCGCGGTCTCGATCAGCAACCGGCGTTCGACGACGATCAGGATTACGAGCTGTTCATCGATTGCCTGAAGGCGGCGGCGCGCGATCATCAACTGGCGGTGCATGCTTACGTGCTGCTGCCACGGCAGGTGCAGCTGCTCGTCACCCCGAGCGACGAGGCGAGCCTGCCCAAGGCGATGCAGGCGGTGGGCCGGCGCTACGTCGCGCACTTCAACCGGCGCTACTCGCGACGGGGCACGCTGTGGGAGGGCCGGTACCGCGCCACCGTGATCGAGGGCGAGCGCTACTTCCTGCTGGCCAGCTGCGTGGTGGAACTGAGCCCGGTGCGCGCGCAGCTGGTGCAGGCGGCCGAGGCGTACCGCTGGTCGAGCTATCGCCACCACATCGGCCTGACCGTCGACAGCCTGATCACCGACCATCCGCTCTACTGGGCGCTCGGCAACACGCCGTTCGAACGGCAGCGCGCTTACAAGGAACTCTGCGAGCAGCCGCTCGACGAGCGCCAGACCGAGCAGCTCCAGCAGGCCACCTTGAAAGGCTGGGTACTGGGCGGCGAAACCTATCGCGAGTGGGCCGCGCGCACCGCCAACCGGCGCGTTTCACCCCTGCCGCGCGGTCGGCCGCGTAAGGTACGTGAAAACAACGGCCCACACAACCCGCCGGCGCACCAGTAAGCCAGGCCGGCGGACCGACAGGCGGCATCTTCGGATGCTGCTTTTTTTGCACCAAAACGACGCGCCCCCCAGCAAAAAGCACCGAATTGGATCACCGACTTAATTGGTGACAGAACAAGCGGTTTTATTTGCTATTCCGTTGATTCGTCGCGTATACTCCGGATTCCGGCATGCTGGGTGCAACTGTGTCCAGCTTCGGCCCGCCACGCCGCCGCCGAAGCGGCGGGCCCCAAAAGCAGATGTTGCAACGGCCGCGAGGCCCTTACTCAGACGGTGTCCCCATGAACGACCACCAAGAGCCGCAGCGCGCGGTCCCCGCCGCGCAAGGTCTGTACGACCCGCAGAACGAGCACGACGCTTGCGGCGTCGGCTTCGTCGCTCACATCAAGGGCAAGAAGAGTCACCAGATCATCGAGCAGGGTCTGAAGATCCTGGAGAATCTCGATCACCGTGGCGCGGTCGGCGCCGATCCGCTGATGGGCGACGGCGCGGGTATCCTGATCCAGATTCCGGATGCGTTCTATCGCGAAGACATGGCGCGGCAAGGCGTGACGCTGCCGCCGGCCGGCGAATACGGGGTCGGCATGATCTTCCTGCCGAAGGAAAACGCCTCGCGGATCGCCTGCGAACAGGAGCTGGAGCGCACCGTCAAGGCGGAAGGGCAGGTGGTGCTGGGTTGGCGTGACGTGCCGGTCGATTCGAGCATGCCGATCTCGCCGACGGTGAAGGCTTCCGAGCCGCTGATCCGCCAGATCTTCATCGGCCGCGGCAAGGACGTGATCGTCACCGATGCGCTCGAGCGCAAGCTGTACGTGATCCGCAAGACCGCCAGCCACCGCATCCAGGCGCTCAAGCTCAAACACGGCAAGGAATACTTCGTGCCGTCGATGTCGGCGCGCACCATCGTCTACAAGGGCCTGCTGCTGGCCGGACAGGTTGGCGTCTACTACCGCGACCTGCAGGACGAGCGCGTGGTCTCGGCGCTGGCCCTGGTGCACCAGCGCTTCTCGACCAACACCTTCCCGGCCTGGGAGCTGGCCCACCCGTATCGGATGATCGCCCACAACGGCGAGATCAACACCGTCAAGGGCAACGTCAACTGGCTCAACGCGCGTACCGGCGCGATCGCCAGCCACGTGCTCGGCGACGACCTGCCCAAGCTCTGGCCGCTGATCTATCCGGGCCAGTCGGACACGGCCTCGTTCGACAACTGCCTCGAGCTGCTGGTGATGGCGGGCTACCCGCTGGTCCACGCGATGATGATGATGATCCCGGAAGCCTGGGAACAGCACACGCTGATGGACGACAACCGCCGCGCCTTCTACGAGTACCACGCCGCAATGATGGAGCCGTGGGACGGCCCCGCCGCGATCGCCTTCACCGACGGCCGCCAGATCGGCGCGACGCTGGACCGTAACGGCCTGCGTCCGGCGCGCTACATCGTCACCGACGACGACCTGGTGATCATGGCCTCGGAAGCCGGCACGCTGCCGATCCCGGAGTCGAAGATCGTCAAGAAGTGGCGCCTGCAGCCGGGCAAGATGTTCCTGATCGACATGGAGCACGGCCGCATCATCGACGACAAGGAACTGAAGGACAACCTCGCCAACGCCAAGCCCTACAAAAGCTGGATCGACGCGGTGCGCATCAAGCTCGACGAGATCGAGCCCAAGGACGAGGACGTCGCCGCCGAGCGCCGTGCCGCCTCGACGCTGCTGGACCGCCAGCAGGCCTTCGGCTACACGCAGGAAGACCTCAAGTTCCTGATGGCGCCGATGGCGCAGCAGGGCGAGGAAGCGGTCGGCTCGATGGGCAACGACTCGCCGCTGGCGGTCATGTCCAACAAGAACAAGACGCTCTACCACTACTTCAAGCAGCTGTTCGCGCAGGTCACCAACCCGCCGATCGACCCGATCCGCGAGAACATGGTGATGTCGCTGGTGTCCTTCATCGGCCCGAAGCCGAACCTGCTCGACACGCAGAACGTCAACCCGCCGATGCGTCTCGAAGTCCCGCAGCCCGTGCTCGACTTCAAGGACATCGCCAAGATCCGCTCGATCGACCAGTACACCGGCGGCAAGTTCAGCGCCTACGAGCTGAGCATCTGCTACCCGGCCGCCTGGGGCAAGGAAGGCATCGAGGCGCGCCTGGCGTCGCTCTGCGCCGAAGCCGTCGACGCGGTCAAGTCGGGCTACAACATCCTGATCGTCTCGGATCGCAAGACCGACGCGGACACGGTGGCGATCCCGGCCCTGCTGGCCACCTCGGCGATCCACTCGCACCTGGTCGACCAGGGCCTGCGCACCAGCACCGGCCTGGTGGTCGAGACCGGCTCGGCGCGCGAGACGCACCACTTCGCGCTGCTCGCGGGTTACGGCGCGGAAGCGGTCCATCCGTACCTGGCGATGGAAACCCTCGCCAAGCTGGCCGAAGGCCTGCCGGGCGAGCTGTCGGCCGAGAAGGCGATCTACAACTTCACCAAGGCGGTCGGCAAGGGGCTCTACAAGGTGATGTCGAAGATGGGCATCTCGACCTACATGTCCTACACCGGCGCGCAGATCTTCGAAGCGGTCGGCCTGGCCGGCGAGCTGGTCAACAAGTACTTCAAGGGCACGGCCTCGAAGGTCGGCGGCATCGGCCTGTTCGAGGTGACCGAGGAAGCGCTGCGCCTGCATCGCGATGCCTTCGGCGACAACCCGCTGTTGCGCGACATGCTCGACGCGGGCGGCGAGTACGCGTTCCGGATCCGCGGCGAGGACCACATGTGGACCCCGGATTCGATCGCCAAGCTGCAGCACGCCACGCGCAGCAACTCGTACCAGACCTACAAGGAATACGCGCACCTGATCAACGACCAGACGCGCCGTCACATGACCTTCCGCGGCCTGTTCGAGTTCAAGGTGGATCCGTCCCGCGCGATCCCGATCGACGATGTCGAGTCGGCCAAGGAGATCGTCAAGCGCTTCGCCACCGGCGCGATGTCGCTGGGCTCGATCAGCACCGAAGCGCACGCCACGCTGGCGGTGGCGATGAACCGCATCGGCGGCAAGTCGAATACCGGCGAGGGCGGCGAGGACGTCAACCGCTACCGGAACGAGCTGCGCGGCATCCCGATCAAGAGCGGCGAGACGCTGCGCTCGGTGATCGGCGAGGAAGTAGTGCGCGACATCCCGCTCAAGGACGGCGATTCGCTGCGCTCGAAGATCAAGCAGGTGGCTTCGGGCCGCTTCGGCGTCACGGCCGAGTACCTGTCCTCGGCCGACCAGATCCAGATCAAGATGGCGCAGGGCGCGAAGCCCGGCGAGGGCGGCCAGCTGCCCGGCCACAAGGTGTCGGAATACATCGGCAAGCTGCGCTACGCGGTGCCGGGCGTCGGCCTGATCTCGCCGCCGCCGCACCATGACATCTACTCGATCGAGGATCTGGCGCAGCTGATCCACGACCTGAAGAACGTCAACCCGGTGGCCAGCATCTCGGTGAAGCTGGTCTCGGAAGTCGGCGTCGGCACGGTGGCGGCGGGTGTCGCCAAGGCCAAGGCCGACCACGTGGTGGTGGCCGGCCATGACGGCGGCACCGGCGCCTCGCCGCTGTCCTCGCTCAAGCATGCCGGCACGCCCTGGGAACCGGGCCTGGCCGAAACCCAGCAGACCCTGGTGCTGAACGGGCTGCGCGGCCGGATCCGCGTGCAGGCCGACGGCCAGATGAAGACCGGCCGCGACGTCGCGATCGGCGCGATGCTCGGCGCCGACGAGTTCGGCTTCGCGACCGCGCCGCTGGTGGTCCAGGGCTGCATCATGATGCGCAAGTGCCACCTGAACACCTGCCCGGTCGGCGTCGCGACGCAGGACCCGGTGCTGCGCGCGAAGTTCTCGGGCCAGCCCGAGCACGTGGTGAACTACTTCTTCTTCGTCGCCGAGGAAGTGCGCGAGATCATGGCCCAGCTCGGCATCGCCAGGTTCGACGAACTGATCGGCCGCGCCGACCTGCTCGACACGCGCAAGGGCGTCGAGCACTGGAAGGCCAAGGGCCTCGACTTCTCGCGCGTGTTCTACCGGCCGCAGGTCGAGAACGCCTCGACGCGCCACGTCGACGTGCAGGATCACGGCCTCGAGCGCGCGCTCGACCACACGCTGATCGAGAAGTCGAAGGCGGCGATCGAGAGCGGCGAGCACGTGTCCTTCATCCAGCCGGTGCGCAACGTGAACCGCACGGTCGGCGCGATGCTCTCGGGCGTGATCTCCAAGAAGTACGGCCGCGACGGCCTGGCCGACGATGCCATCCATATCCAGCTGAAGGGCACGGCGGGCCAGAGCTTCGGCGCCTTCCTCGCGAAGGGCGTCACGCTCGACCTGGTCGGCGACGGCAACGACTACGTCGGCAAGGGCCTGTCGGGCGGGCGCATCATCATCCGCCCGACCAACGACTTCTGCGGCAAGTCCGAGGAAAACATCATCTGCGGCAACACGGTGATGTACGGGGCGCTGGAAGGCGAGGCCTTCTTCCGTGGCGTGGCCGGCGAGCGCTTCTGCGTGCGCAACTCGGGCGCCACGGCGGTGGTCGAGGGTACCGGCGACCACAGCTGCGAATACATGACGGGCGGCACGGTGGTGGTGCTCGGCGAGACCGGGCGCAACTTCGCGGCCGGCATGTCGGGCGGCCTGGCCTATGTCTACGATCTGGACGGCAGCTTCGCGGCCAAGTGCAACAAGGCGATGGTCGCGCTCGATCCGGTGCTGCAGCAGGTCGAGCAGGAACGCACGGTCGACCGTGCGATCTGGCACGCCGGCCAGACCGACGAGGCGCTCCTGAAGGGGCTGATCGAGCGTCACTTCCAGTTCACCGGCTCGCCGCGCGCGAAGTCGCTGCTGGAAAACTGGGATGCGGCGCGCCGCCAGTTCGTGAAGGTGTTCCCGCACGAATACAGGCGCGCTCTCGGCGAGATCGCGGCCGCCAAGGCCGCGAAGGAAGCTGTCGCAGCCTGAAGGCCAGCGATCGAAACGAACTATTGAGTAATTCGTAAATCATGACAACGGAAACGGCCGTCGTGCGTTATAGATCTCATCACCTGCTTGATGAGGAC
>JAYFRU010000172.1:0-6824 GCA_040946965.1 Burkholderia sp.
AGCACACCGGCTCCTCAAGCGCTGGCCGCCTGATCATGCCGCTCCGCCCGCATACACCAGACTTGACGATTGCTCCCGGCTAGCCGGCCAGCACGTAGCGCGCGGCCAGGTCGGCCAGCGCGTGGCGCGTGCCCGGATCCTCGTCGACCAGCTTGTCGAACGGATCGTACTTGGCCTTGGCCTGCTCGCACTTGAAGCCGCCGTGCAGGCTCCAGCGCACCACCAGCGGCCCGGGCGTATCGCCGTCGAGCAGCGCGAGCGCGGCGGCCTGGCGCAAGGGATCGGGCATCCGCGCATGCAGGCCGACACAGTAGCGCACGCCAGCGTGCCGCCAGCCTGCGGATGAAGCGCGGCGTGAGCTGCGAGCCGTCGCGGATCTCGATCGCGTAGCGCGGGCCGTCGGGCTCGGCCGGCAGCGGCGGCAGGGCCGCGAAGAAGGCTGCCAGGCGTTCGATCAGCCCGGCCGGGTCGGCCAACAACGGGTCGGGCAGCGGCGAGAACTGGAATACCAGCGCGCCGGCCTTGCTGCCCAGGCCGTCCAGGCAGGGGCGCACGAAGTCGTCGGTGGCGATGCGCGCGTCGAGGAAGGCGGGGTTCGGGCCGGCCGGCGCCGGCGCGCGCGGAGGCGCGCTGGCGGGGGGCTGGCCGGCATCAGGCAAGGGCTGGCCGAACAGGTCGAACTGTCCGGCCTCGCGCGGCGGCGCGTCATCCTGCGTCGTGGTTCGCGCGGAATCGCGCCGCGTGCTGCCTTCACCCATGCATGGCCATTCGCTTGAGGCTGCCGTCAGCGCGGCAGCGGGTTCTCGTACATGTAGCGACGCGACCAGGGCAGCGTTTTGGCGCTGCGGCCGGCCTTGCGGCAGACGAGCTGGTAGATCGACACGTCGTCGTTCTCGAAGGCATAGGCGCAGCCCGCGAGATAGACGCGCCAGATCCGGAACTTCTCGTCGTCGACGAGCTGGCGGGCCTGGTCGGTGTTCGCCTCGAAGTTCTCGGTCCAGATGTCGAGCGTGCGCGCATAGTGCCGACGCAGGCTCTCGGCGTCAACCACCTCCAGCCCGCCGCGCTGCGCCGCCTCGATCGCCAGGCTCACGTGCGGCAGCTCGCCGTCCGGGAACACGTAGCGATCGATGAATTCGCCGCCGCCCAGCGAGGTCTTGCCGCTGTCCGCGTCCGAGGAGGTGATGCCGTGGTTCATGGCCACGCCGTCGTCGGCCAGCAGCTCGCGCACCTTGGTGAAGTACTCCGGCAGGTTCTTGCGGCCGACGTGCTCGAACATGCCGACGCTGGTGATGCGGTCGAACTGGCCCGCCACGTCGCGATAGTCCTGCAGGCGGATCTCGATCTGCTGCTCGAGGCCCGCGCGGCGCACGCGCTCGGTGGCCAGGTCGAACTGGTTCTGCGAGAGCGTCACGCCCACGCAGTGCGCGCCGAACTTCTGTGCGGCGCGCAGCACCAGCGCGCCCCAGCCGCAGCCAATGTCGAGCAGGCGTTGGCCCGGCTGCAGCTGGATCTTGGTCAGGATGTGGTCGATCTTCTTGAGCTGGGCGGTGGCCAGGTCCTCGTCGCCGGTCTCGAAGTAGGCGCAGGAATAGACCATGTTCTCGTCCAGCCACAGCCGGTAGAACTCGTTCGAGACGTCGTAGTGATACTGGATCGCCTTCTTGTCCGAGTTCTTGCTATGGGTGAAGTAGCGCGTGACGCGCGCCAGCTTGCTCGCATTGGTGACGGTGCTGCGCGCCAGCGAGTAGCCGATGTTGATGATGTCGGGCAGGCGCCCTTCGATGTCGATCTTGCCCTTCACATAGGCCTGGCCGAGATTGTCAAGGCTCGGGTCGAGCAGCAGCGGCAGTGCCGAGGCGTGGTTGACCTTCAGCGTCACAGCCGGCGCGCTGAAGTTGCCGAAATCGTGCTGGTCTCCATTCCACAGGACGAGGCGCACCGGAAGGTTTGCCTTCTCCCGTACTTCGTCTGCCCACTGTGCCAGCTTCTTTTCCCAGAACATGAGGATTCTCCGTTGTCCGTTGAAACGAATACAGCCAAGTCTTCTGACCCGCCGCATCGAGGCGGCGGGCCGACATGCAAATCGAAACACGAGCTGCGCCGTGGCCGGGCCAAGCGGCGCGAGTCAGGTCAGGGCGAGAGCCGCTCGATGGTCCAGGCACCGGCCGGATTGCGCAGGTAGCGCAGGCGGTCGTGCAGCCGCGAGGGCCGCCCCTGCCAGAACTCGATCGCCTCCGGCACCAGCCGGTAGCCGCCCCAGTGCGGCGGGCGCGGCGGGTTCTCGCCGTAACGCGCGCCGAAGTCGCGTTCGCGCGCCTCCAGCACCTCGCGATTGGCGATCACCGTGCTCTGCTCCGAGGCCCAGGCGCCGATGCGCGAGCCCACCGGGCGCGAGGCGAAATAGCTGTTGGATTCCTCGGCGCTGGTCTTCTCGATGCGGCCTTCGATGCGCACCTGGCGTTCGAGCTCGATCCAGTAGAACAGCAGCGCGGCATGGGGGGTGTGCGCGATCTCGCGGCCCTTGCGGCTCTCGTAGTTGGTGAAGAACACGAAGCCGCGCGGATCCACGCCCTTGATCAGCACGATGCGCGCCGCAGGGCGGCCCTCGGCGTCGACGGTGGCCAGCGTCATGGTGTTCGGTTCGGGCAGTTGCGCGTCGAGCGCCTCCTCGAACCATTTGTCGAATTGACGGATGGGATCGGCGGCGACATCGGCCTCGTCGAGCGAGGCGCGGGAGTAGTTGATGCGGAGATCGGCGAGAGAGGTCATTTCTTATGCGAACGCTTCAATCTGGGGCGAGTATAGCCAAGGAAAGAAAATCCTGCATTGCGGTGTCGCGGCCAGCCGGCATCGCAAGGATCGGGCAAAATAGGCGCTTCGCGGTCTTTTCGCTTTCATTTTGCTTGCCTACGCATGTCCCGCATCGACGCCGTCGCAATGACTCCCGATCTTACCCCGAGCCTGCCGGATCAGCTTGACCTGGCCGACCGTGCGCGGCGCTTCGGCGGTGTCGCACGCCTGTACGGACCGGCCGCGCTCGCGGCCTTCGAGCGCGCCCACGTGGCGGTGATCGGCATCGGCGGGGTGGGCTCGTGGAGCGTCGAGGCGCTGGCGCGCAGCGCGATCGGGCAGCTCACGCTGATCGATCTCGACAATGTCGCCGAGAGCAATACCAACCGGCAGCTGCACGCGCTCGACGGCAACTACGGCAAGGCCAAGGTCGAGGCGATGGCCGAGCGCATCGCGCTGATCGATCCGGCCTGCCGCGTGCATTGCGTGGAGGAGTTCGCCGAGCCCGACAATTTCGAGGCCCTGCTCGGCGGCGGCTTCGATTTCGTGATCGACGCGATCGACAGCGTGCGCACCAAGGTCGCCCTGATCGCCTGGTGCGTGGCGCGCGACATCCCGCTGGTGACGGTGGGCGGCGCGGGCGGCAAACTCGACCCGACCCGCATCCGCATCGACGACCTGGCGCTGCCGATCCAGGATCCGCTGCTCTCCAAGGTGCGCACGCAACTGCGCAAGCAGCACGGCTTCCCGCGCGGGCCGAAGGCGAAGTTCAAGGTCAGCGCTGTGTATTCGGACGAGCCGCTGATCTACCCCGAGGCCGCCGCTTGCGAGATCGACGACGAGGCCGCAGCCGGCCCTGCCTCGAGCGGCCCGGCCGGGCTCAACTGCGCGGGTTTCGGCTCGAGCGTGTGCGTCACCGCGAGCTTCGGTTTCGCGGCGGCCGCGCATGCGCTGAAGGCGATCGCCGCGCGGGGCTGAACGCCAGCCTCGCGCATTCCGTGTTTTGTAGGCAATCCGAAAGATTGTGTCCGCGAGCGCAGCGAATCGCGTTCCGGAAGCGCCAAATGAAACAGGCGCGGGCCTGATCGGCCCGCGCCCGTGTTGTTTGCGGCGGCGCGGCGTTATCGCGCCAGGCGGCTCAATACAGCGCCGCGCTGAGCTTGCGGCGCCAGCCGGCCACCAGGTCCGGCTGGTCCGAGGCGAGTTCGAGCACTGACACCATGGTCTTGCAGCCCACGTCGTCCTTGAAGCCGCAGTCGCACTGCACGATTTCCAGCAACTGCACCAGCGCGCCCTCGTACTGGCGATGCGCGATCAGCATCTGCGCGAGGTCGAAGCGCGCCTCAAGATCGTTGGCGTCGGCGGCGATGCGTTGCTCTAGCGCATCGGTCGGCGGCAGCTCGACGGCCGCGTCGAGCGCGTCGAAGCGCGTCTTGATCGCCTGGTAGCGCGGGTCGACGCCGTTGACGGTCTGCGGCGAGAGACGCGTGGCCTCGTCGCGCGCGGCCTCGACGCGGTTCACGGCCAGCAGCAGCTCGATCAGGTCGAGGCGGATGTCGTCCTGGCCCGGATTCAGCGCGAGCGGGGCCTGCAGGTGGCGCACCGCGTCCTCGTAGCGCTCCTCGGCGAAGGCGATCTGCGCGGCGCGGCGCTCGGCTTCCTCGCCCGAGGGCAGCAGGCGGTCGATGAAGGCGCGCAACTGGCCTTCCGGCAGCACGCCGACGAACTGGTCGACGGCGCGGCCGTCGGCGAAGGCGATCACGTGGGGGATGCTGCGCGTCTGGAAATGCGCGGCCAGCTCCTGGTTCTCGTCGACATTGACCTTGACGAGCTTCCAGCGCCCGGCATAGTCGGCTTCGAGGCGTTCGAGCATCGGGCCCAGCGTCTTGCAGGGGCCGCACCAGGGCGCCCAGAAATCGACCAGTACCGGCGCGTCGAGCGATGCTTCGATGACGTCGCATTCGAAAGTGGCGAGCGTGGTGTCCATGTGGTCCTCGTGAGTCGGAAATATCGCGTAGTTGGGGCCGAAGCCGGTTGTTTCAATGCGCCGGCGTGGCTCAGCGTGACCGGCGCTCGGGCAGCGGGATCCACTCGGTCTCGCCGGGCACGCTGCCCATGCGCTGCTCGGTCCAAGCCAGCTTGGCCGCCTCGATCGCCTCGCGCGTGCTGGCCACGAAGTTCCACTCGATGAAGCGCTCGCCGGCCAGTTTCGCACCGCCCAGCAGCATCGCGCGCGCACCGTCGCGGCTCGCCAGCGCGACCGCCTGGCCCGGCACCAGCACGGCCATCTGCTCGGCCTCGAGCGGCTGGCCGTCGATCGTCAGGTCGCCCTGGGCCAGGTAGACGGCACGCTCCTCGTGGTCGGCGTCGAAGCCGAGCGTGGTGCCGGCGGCGAACTCGGCGACCACGTAGAGCGCGCGCGAGAAGGTGATGACCGGCGAGCGCGCGCCGAAGGTGTCGCCGGCAATCACCGTCAGCGCCACGCCGTCGCGCGTGAGCTTCGGCAGGGTGGCTGCCGGGTGGTGCTCGAACGAGGGCTCGGTGGCCTCGTGCTCGAGCGGCAGCGCCACCCAGGTCTGGATGCCGTGGATGGTCTGGCCGCGCTCGCGCACGTCCTCGGGCGTGCGCTCCGAGTGGACGATGCCGCGCCCGGCCGTCATCCAGTTCACGTCGCCGGGCACGATGGTCTGCAGCGAGCCGAGGCTGTCGCGATGCAGGATCGCGCCGTCGAACAGGTAGGTGACGGTGGCCAGGCCGATATGCGGATGCGGGCGCACGTCCAGGCCCGCGCCGGGCGGCAGCTCGGCCGGGCCCATGTGGTCGAAGAAGATGAAGGGGCCGACGAGGCGCGCGGCCATCGCGGGCAGCACGCGCCGCACCTGGAGATTGCCGATGTCGCGGATATGCGGTTTCAGGACCGCTTTGATCGATTCGCTCATGATCTTGATGGGAGCGGACTGGAGTGCGCCCATTGTATCGGGCTCGCGGGGTGCGCGCCTGCCGCCGGATGCCGGTAGACTGGCGCCCGTTATCCGCGCGATCACGGAGGAAACCACGCGATGATGGCCTGGAAGGACCTGCTGCTGGCGCTGGTGGCGATCGTCGCCTGGGGCGTCAATTTCGTCGTGATCAAGCTCGGCCTGCACGGCGTGCCGCCGATGCTGCTCGGCGCGCTGCGCTTCACGCTGGCCGCCGTGCCGGCCGTGTTTTTCGTGCCGCGCCCGCGCATTCCGTGGCGCATGCTGCTGCTCTACGGCGCCACCATCCTGCTCGCGCAGTTCGTGTTCCGTTTACCGCCATGCAGGTCGGCATGCCGGCCGGGCTGGCCTCGCTGGTGCTGCAGGCGCAGGCCTTCTTCACGCTCGGCTTCGCCCGCGTGTTCCTCGGCGAGCGCGTGCGGGCCTGGAGCCTGATCGGGTTGGCGATCGCCGCCGGCGGGCTGGCCGCGATCGCCGTGCAGGGCGGCGCAGCCATGACCACGGCCGGCTTCGCGCTGACGCTGTGCGCGGCCGCCTCCTGGGCGCTCGGCAATATCGTCACCAAGCGGATCGGGCCGGTCGAGCTGGTGCCGCTGCTGCCCTTTTTCGCGCTGTCGCTGGCCTTCGAGCGGCCGGCGCGGATCGAGGCGGCGCTGGCCTCGCTGTCGGGCGTCTCGGTGTTCGCGGTGGTCTACCTGGCCTTCGTCGCCACCCTGGTCGGCTACGGCATCTGGGGGCGGCTGCTGTCGCGTTACCCGGCCGCCCAGGTCGCGCCCTTCTCGCTGCTGGTGCCGGTGGTCGGCATCGCTTCCTCGGCCTTCTTCCTCGGCGAGCAGATTAGCGCGGCCGAATACCTTGATCCGAGGTGAGATATTTCCAAGGGTGTAGGTGAGATATTTGCCTGGACTACCCCGGACAAGACATGACTTGCCTGGACGACTTATGCAAATCGCTTGCGGGATATGAAAGCGATATCGTGACCTTGCCCGCGAATTTCGTATCCCTTAGCCGAGGCGACTATGCCGCCCGCTGAGCAGCGTACCAATGTCGTTC
>JAYFRU010000173.1:0-6797 GCA_040946965.1 Burkholderia sp.
GGAGCAATCCTCAATCTTTTGAAGATCGGCCGACTCGATCCCCGCTGGTCACTTCCCAGTCAGCTTGCCAGAAATCCGCTAGCGTGGCTCATCGAGATTGACGGCCTGATCGTTGACGCGCGCCGCATCCCACGGAATTTGCAGGAAGAAGCCTTCCGCCAAGGCGTCATCCCATTCGTACCAGACGAAGATCGCTAGCCCGGACGCGATCCCAGGACCAGCACGAACGCTGCCGGCCCCCTCGACTTGATCGGGCTCACCGGCATGCCCAACCAGTAGCTCGGGCTAAACGTGCATTATTTTCCGTTTTCTGAAGCGCTCCCTTCACCTGCTTGAGCTTGCCGTCTATGCGATTCTTGTCCATGGTCGACTCCTTGAGGGATTCATCGGGACCGGCCGCGCGAGCCAGGGCCGCGTGCCGGAGGAGTCACCATCATCGCAATGCGCCACTGCCGCAGGCAGATGCAGATGGGCCAGCGCTGTTAGTGCATTCGCACCGGCCCGGCGCTCAATGCGCGGCCCGCCTGCGGGGCGCGCGAGCCGGAGCTGCGGCCTCGGCGGGCGGCTGCCGTTGGGCGGCAGGCGTCTCGGCCGGCGCCGGGGAAGCGGCCTCGGCCGCGCCGACGATACCCCGCTCGCGCGCCCAGGCGATCGCCTCGCCGCGGCTGTGCACGTCGAGCTTGTTGTAGATGGTCGAGACGTGGTTGCGCACCGTGTTCAGCGCGCGCCCGAGCCGGTTCGCGATCTCCTTGTCGGGCAGGCCATGGCAGAGCAGGTCGAACACGTCGCGCTCGCGCGCGGTCAGGTCGGCGAGCTGCGCGTCGGCATCGGGTGCCTTGTCGCGCCGCACGTTGGCCAGCTTCTCGATCAGCGTGCGGCTGAACCAGGAGGCATCCTGCATCGCCGTCTCGATGGCTTGGATCAATTCCATCTCGGTGCGCTTGCGCTCGCTGATGTCGAGCAGCGCGAGCAGCAGGCAGTCCTGTCCGTGGATCGCCACCAGGTCGGCCGACACCACGCAGTCGCGCGGCTCGCCGTCATGCCGGAGCACGCGCGCGTCGCGCATCCTCACCGCGCCCTCGCGGCCGATCGCGTCGACGATCTCGCGCTGCGTGACCGGTTCGGCCCACAGGCCGATCTCCTCGGCCGAGCGGCCCAGCACCTCGTGCTGCGCATGGCCCGTCATGGCGGCGAAGGCCTCGTTGCAGTCGAGGATCTCGCAGCCGCCGGCGGTCAGTATCGCCATCGCCACCGGTGCCATCCGGAACGCCTTGGCGAAGCGTTCCTCGCTCTGGCGCAGCGCGGTCTCGGCCAGCTTGCGCGGCTGCAGGTCGGTGAAGGTGAACAGCATGCAGGCATGCTCGCCCATATCGATCGGCGGGATCGACATGCCGTCGCCGAGCCGCTCGATCGCCAGCTCGCGCCGCTCGGCACGATCGAACACGTCGAGCTCGTAGACCGAGCGGCCGATCACCGCCGCCTCGCTGGCCTGGCCGGTGATGTCGAGGAAACCCTGGTTGACCTTCACGTAGCGGAAATCGCCGAGCCGGCAGATCGCGGCCGGCGCCGGATTGGCGTTGAAGGTACGCTCGAAGCGCTGCTCGGCGCTGGCCCAGTCGGTGGCGTCGTGCAGCACCAGGGCCAGGCGGTCGGGCTCGCCCGCCGCATTGGTCAGTACCAGGCTGCGGATCCGGTGGACCCAGCGCAGCCTGTCGTCGGCGGCCGATTCGACCTCCACCGTCACGTCGCTGAACTGCTCGCCGCTGATCACGCGGTCGATCGGATACTGGCCCTGCCGGACCGGGTCGTGGTTGGTGTCGCGCAGCCGGAAGCGCTCGCGGTACTCGGTCACGTCGGCGCCGAGCTCGGCCAGGCTGGCCGCGCCGTGCATGCCAGGGCCGCCTCGTTGGCCCACACGATGCGCTGGTCCGGCTCGACCAGGATCACGCCCTCGGTCAGCCCGGCGATGATCTGGTGCAGTTGGCGGCGGTCGGTATGCGTCTTCAGCGCCTGCTCGTCGGGCGGCGCGGGCTGGAATTCGGTGGCGGGTCGGGTCATCGATGGCAGAAGCATGGCTGGCTGGCGCGGTCGGGTAAATCGGCAAGGGTCGGCCGCGCCGGCGCTGTAAAAATTGCACACCCGGACGCGGCCCGTCCCCCGCGCGGGCTTGCGGGACCGGCCCGCGAGCCGCCGCGCGGCGGGCTCTCGCCAGGATCAAGTAAGTTTTATGCAAGGCCCGTGCGAGCGCCCCGTGCCGCCTCCCGCCGCCGGCGCTCAGCGCAAGCGCGTGAAGCGCTGTAACTGCATGGAGACGCGCTCGGCGATGCGATCGAGCGGCAGGATCGCCGAGGCCGCGTCGATCGCGGCGGCCGCCTTGGGCATGCCGTACACGGCGCTGGTGGCCGCGTCCTGGGCGATCGTGTAGAAGCCCTTGCCGCGCATCGCCTTCAGGCCGAGCGCGCCGTCGCGACCCATGCCGGTCAGCAGCACGCCAACCGCGTCGCCGCGCCAATGCTCCACCACGCTATGGAAGAACACGTCGACCGAGGGCCGGTAAGGCGTTTCCTCCGGATGCCGCGTATAGCCGAGCTGGCCGCGCGCGGTGAGATGGAGGTGATCGTTGGTGGCCGCCAGCAGCACCTCGCCGCGCTGGGGCGCGCCGCCCTGCTTGGCCACCCGCACCGGCAGCCGCGTGAAGCCGTCGAGCCATTCGGCCATGCCGATCGCGAAGGCCGCGTCGACGTGCTGGACGATCACGATGGCGGCCGGAAAATCCTCGGGCAGCGGCTTGAGCAAGGCCGCCAGCGCGGTGGGGCCGCCCGCCGAGGCGCCGATCGCCACCAACGGCGGCAGCACCTTGGCCGGTGCCGTCGCCGGCTGCGCCGGTACCGGCCCGCGCGTGGCCAGCAGCCGGCCGATCTGGTCGATCTTGGCCAGCAGCGGCTGCGAGGCATCGGCCAGCATGCCCTGCGCGAGCGTCGGCGTATCCACCGCGTCGAGCGCGCCGGCGCCCATCGCCTCGTAGATGGTGGCCTTGTTGGCGTCCACGCTGGCGGTCACGATCAGGATCGCGCAGGGCGAGCGGGCCATGATCTGGCGGGTCGCCTCGACGCCGTCGACGCGCGGCATGATCAGGTCCATCAATACCAGGTCGGGCGGATTGGCGACGCAGAAATCGACCGCCTGCTCGCCGTCGGCGGCCACCCACAGCACGCGGTGCTCGGGCCGGTGCGATACCGCGCGGCGCAGCGCGGCCACCGCGAGCGGCAGGTCGTTGACGATCCCGATGTTCATGCGCTGGCCTCTCCGATCAGGTCGTGAACGGCGTCGAGCAGGGCCTCGTCGTGGAAGCTGCCCTTGGCCAAGTAGTAATCGGCGCCGGCGTCCAGCCCGCGCCGCCGGTCCTCGTCGCGATCCTTGTAGGACACGATCATCACCGGCACCGCCTTGAGCTGCGGATCGCTCTTGATCAGGGTGACCAGCTCGATGCCGTCCATGCACGGCATGTCGATGTCGGTCACCACCAGGTCGAAGCGCTCGCTGCGGATCGCGTTCCAGCCGTCCATGCCGTCCACCGCGATGGTCACCGCGTAGCCGCGCTTCTCCAGCAGCTTGCGCTCGAGCTCGCGCACCGTCAGCGAATCGTCGACCACCAGCACCTGCTTGCGGCGCTGCGCGAGCGCGCCGCCCGCGTCGCGGCGGATCTTGGTGAGCTGGCCGCCGCGGATCAGCTTGTCAGTCGAGCGCACCAGGTCCTCGACGTCGACGATCAGCACCGGGTCGCCGTTCTCGAGCAGCGCACCGGCGGCGATATTGCGGATCTTCTGCAGCCGCGCGTCCAGCGGCTGCACCACCAGCATGCGCTCGCCGAGGAAGCGGTCGACCGCCACGCCGTAGGTTTCCGGCTCGGCGCCGATCACCACCACCGCCGTATTGGGCCGGGTGCCGTCGGGCTCGCCGGCGTCGATCAACTGGTGCGCGGTGACCAGGCCGACGCGGCGCTCGTCGAGCGAGAAATGCTGCTGCCCCTCGAGCACGTCGATGCCGGCGCGATCGAGTTCGAGCGCGCGCCGCACGTGCACCAGCGGGAACGCATAGGGCTCGCCGCCGACCTCGACCAGCAGGCTGCGGATTACCGACAGCGTGAGCGGCAGCTGCAGCACGAAGCGCATGCCCTGCCCCGGCTCGTTGAAGATCCGCACCGCGCCGCGCACCCGCTTGACCATCTCGTGGACGGCGTCGAGCCCGACGCCGCGGCCCGACACGTCGGTCACCTGCTCGCGCATCGAGAAGCCCGGCAGCAGCAGGAATTCCAGCACCTCGGCGTCGGTCAGGCGGGCGGCGGTCTCGGCATCGGTCAGGCGCTGCCGCACGATCGCGGCGCGCACCGCCGACAGGTCGGCGCCGGGCCCGTCGTCGGCCACGCTGATCAGCAGCGAGCCGGCGCTGTGGCGCGCCTCCAGCGTGATGCCGGCCTCGGGCGGCTTGCCGCGCGCCACGCGCAGCTCGGGCGCCTCGACGCCGTGATCGAGCGCATTGCGCAGCAGGTGGCCGAGCGGCGTGTCGAGCAGGTCGAGCAGGTCGCGGTCGACCTGGGTGGATTCGCCGACGATCGAGAAGCGCACCCGCTTGCCCAGCGAGCGCGCCAGGTCCCGCACCACGCGCGGATAGGCGCGCGTGGCGTCGCCGAACGGCCGCATCCGGCATTGCAACGTCTCGTCGTAGAGCTGCTCGGCGATATGGCTGCTGCGCCGCTCGAAGCGATCGAGCTCGTCGATGCGGGCCGTGAACGCGCGCTGCAGGTCGTTCATCATCTGCCGCACCTCGTTGAGCGCGGCCTCGCGCCCGGGGTCGAGATCGTCGGCCAGGGTCTCGTAGAGCGTGTCGAGCGCGCGCGCCGCGTCGCGCTGCGTGCGGCGGATGCGCAGCATCGAATCGGCGAAGGGCTTGAGCCAGCGCGATTCGACCAGCGATTCGCCCGACAGGCTCAGCAGCCGGTTCAGGCTGTCGGCGCGCACGCGGCGCATCTGGCCGGCGTCGCCGGCGCCGTCGTGGCTGTCGCGCGCGGGCGCCTCGATGGTTGCGGGCGCAACGGTTCCGGCAGGGTTCGCGGGCTCTCCGCCAGCGGCGCCGCTCACCGCCCGGGCCGGCAACGGCGCCACAGCGGGTTCGCCGAGCCGCAGTTGCGCGGCCAGGTCGGGCGGCACGGTCGGCTCGAACGGCGCGGCCGGCTCGTCGAGCGAGAGCGGCTCGGCCGGCGCCGGCACGGCAGCCCGGTCCGTGCCGCCCGTCTCGTGCGCCGCGCCGGCATTCGCCAGCGCGACCGCGAAGGCGTCGATCTCGATCGGAGTCACCGCAGCGGCCATGCCCGGGTCGCCGACGCGCACCAGCAGGTCGACGCCGGTCAGCAGCGCATCGATATGGCTGGCGTCGAGCACCTGCTCGCCACGCTGCGCAGCAACGAAACACTCCTCCATGCGGCCCGCGATCTCGACGCCTTGCGGCACGCCGACGATGCGCGCGGCACCCTTCAGCGAATGCGCGGCGCGCATGCAGGCCTCCAAGGCGGCGGCATCCTGGGCGCCGCGCTCGAGCGCGAGCAGGTGCCGCGACAGCGCCTCGGTCTGGGTCTGGGTTTCCTCGCGGAACAGGTCGAACAGCGACTGTCGGCTCAGGTCGTCGTCATGGCTCATCTGAGGTTCCGCAACAGCGAATCGAACAACCGGTCCTCGTCGAGCAGGCCGACCACGCGGTCGCGCCAGCCGAACACGCCGCGCGCATGGGCCACGCCCGCGCGCGCGACGGTGGCGGGCGGCGGCGCGCGATCGGCGGCGGCGAAGCGCAGCACGCCCTCCACCTCGTGGACCGGGAACACCACCGGCTCGCCGCGATGGGCCACCACCAGCATGCGCGTGAAGGCCGCGCGCGGGCCTTCGGCGGCGCGTCCCACGGCGGCGTCGAGATCGAGCAGGCGGGCCAGCGAGACGGCGATGCGCAGCGTGCCGCGCACGTTGACGACACCCAGCACGGCGCGGCTGCGCCGGTCGGGCAGCGAATGGATCGGCCGGTCGTCGACGATCTGCCGGACCGTCGAGGTGGGCAGCGCGAGCCATTCGTCGGCCATGCGAAAGGCCAGCACCGACTGGCCCTCGCCTTGCTCGCCCGGCGCCTCGGCCGCCGGCGAGGAGGCCACGTGCCGCACGGCCTGTGCGAGATCCTGGCCCGACAAGGGCCGGTCCAGCAGGTGCGCCGCATGGCGCGCGAACACCGGGCAGTTCAGGCAGCGCTGCACCTCGGCCAGCCGCTCGCAGGACTGGTCGCCGCGCACGCCGATGCGGTTCCAGCAATCATCGATCGCGTCGATGTCGACCACGCCCTCAGCGACGTCGCGCATGATCGCGTCCTCCCATGTCCTTGCCGCTCGCCTGCGCTTCGGCGCGGCGCGCGCGTTCCTTCAGCCAGCGCGCGTCGTCGTGGTCGCCAGCGATGTCGAGCAGCGTCGCCAGGTGGGTCAGCGCCTCGCGGTGGGTGGGCGCCAGGTAGAGCGCCTTGCGGTAATGCTCGGCGGCCACCGGCAGCCCCTGGGCATCGGCGATCAGGCCGAGGAGGTAGTAGGCCTCGGCGCTCGGGCCCGCCGCGCTCATCGCCTCGAGCACGGCGCGCTCGGCGGCCGCGAAATAGCCGACGTAGGCGCGGGCCCCGGCCCGGTGGAAACGCACCACCCCCCCCCCCCCCCCCGCCCCCGCCCCCCCCCAACCCCCCCCCCCCCCCCCACCCCACCACCCCCCCGGGCTCAA
>JAYFRU010000174.1:0-6797 GCA_040946965.1 Burkholderia sp.
CAGCGTGGCCAGCAAGCACGGAGCGCCAGCTGAAAGTGGTGAACTGGTGATCGCGAATTGGGATCTTGGATCGTCTGGCGGACTGTTTTAACCGATGTAATTACGTTCCATCCCAGGAAACTGCCAGAGGCTCCAAATATCTCACCGAATCGAACGCAAATATCTCAGCGCGCTTCAACATCGGCCGTGCGCGCGCCGAGATCGATGCGCGAGAGCTTCACGTCGGCCTTCGACAGCGCCAGCACCGGCGCCTTCGCATAAGGCGCGCCGATCTTCAATGCACCGAGTCTCACGCTGCTGGGGCCGACATTAGCCGCCAGCTCCGGCTTCGACCAGTCCGCGAAGGCGTCGATCGAGGCGCCGAGCTTGCCGTCGAGCAGCTTCGCCGAGCTCGCCCCGGCCAGATGCGGCGCCGCGATCGCCGGCAGCGCGAAGCCGTCGATGTCGAGATGGCCGCCCGCCTGCTGCTGGGCCAGGCTGATGGCGCCGGCCGCGTTCAGTGCGCCGCCCTGGGCGAGCTGGGTCGAGATCCAGAACTTGGCCGGCTGCCGGCCCTGCAGCGTGAAGCCGGACAGCGTGGTCTCGAGCTCGGCGAGCGTGAGATCGGCGGCCGGGGCCACCGAGGCGTCGCGGATGTGGATGGTGCCGTCCTTGATCGCGAGGCGCGCGATCGTCAGGTCGAGCGGCTGTGGCTTGGCCTCCTCGGCGGCCGGCTTGGCCTGGACCTGGCTGGTTGCGCTCGCGCCGCTTGCGGGTGCCGATGCGGCAGCCGTGACAGCTGCGGGCGACGAGGCTGCGGCCGGCGCGGCGTTCGCCTTCGTGTCATTCGCCGCGTTCGCGCCGCCCTGCGCCGCCGTCAGTTTTTGTACGTTCAGCACGCCGGCCGCATCGCGCGTCAGCGTGAGCACCGGCGCCTCGACGCGGATCTCGTCGAAATGCAGCACCTGGCGCAGCGGCTCGAGCGAGCCGGCCGCCACGTGCACGGCACGCGCCGCGAACAGCGGGTGGTTCGACGCGTCGCTGAGGTTCGCGTCGGCCAGGTCGACCGTGCCCGACACGTGCAGCGCGGGCGTCTCGCCGTCGATCGAGAAGCGCAGCACCAGGTCGCTCGACAACTTGCCGGAACTCATCGCCACCGGCAGCTTCGCCGGCGCGTAGAACAACAGCTACGTCGAGCCCGTCGAACTTCAGGTTGATCTCCGACTCGCGCGTCTGCGCGAAGGGCTTGGTCTTGCCGGTGATGGCGATCGGGCTGCCGTCGAGCCGCAGCTTCAGGGTCGGCTGCACGAAGATGTCGGTCTTCGAGAGCAGGGTGGCGACCAAGGGCACGCCGAGCGCCCATTGATCGACCACGTGTTTGGCACCGAGCAGGCGATCGTCGAAATCGATCCGGCCGTAGGTGACCTGGATGTTCGATACCGAGAAGCGCGTCGGCCCGGAGGAGGATGGCGGCGAGGGCTTCGAGAACTTCTCGATCAGGTCGGTGAAATTGAAGCGCTGCGCGTCGTAGCGAACGATATGGAAGCGCGGCGCGTCGATGCGCACCTCGTCGACGATCGGCGCGCCGCGCAGCAGCGAGCTCCAGGCCGGCCGCACGGTCAGCTTGCCGATGTCGACGAAGGGGCCTTGCCCGCCGCGCTCGCCGATATGCACGCCATCGGCCTCGAGCCGCAGCGTGTACGGATTCAGCGCGATCCGCGCGATCGTGGCGGGGCGATCGAGCTGGCGGCTCAGTTGCTGCTCGGCGATATGCCGGATCAGCGGCGGCGCCGCGAAGAAACCGCGCAGGCCGAACACGACCAGGGAAATGAGGATGCCGAGCGCGACGCGTTTGGTGCGGCGCGACCGGACCACGCCGCCGAGCCGCTTGCTGACGGAGGGACGGGAGTTCTCAGGTTGATTTTTCTGGATGCTGGCCATGCTGAGGTGCCGTTGAGAGGACGACGAACGTCGTCTGCAAAATCGGGACGGAAAGCCCGGCTTTCCGAAGTATAGGCGCTCGGCGGGCAGGGACGCCGCCGCCTTCGGGACGATCGCCAGCCGCGACGGCGCATCATGCGACGGGGCTATCGGGCAGGCCGCCCGTCGTGCCATCGAAGCCGGCCGATGCTCGCCAGCCTTGGATTATACGGAAAGCGCCCGCTCACTTTTCATGACAGGGCGGGTTGCCGCCCGATCGGGTCACGGAAATGGAGCATGTACTTTCTCCCCGCCTTCTTCCCCGCGAGCCCTTTGCCGGCCTGCTTTCTCCAGCGATTTCCTGCGCGCAGGAATCATCGGCGACATCCCGATCTGCGCTAGAGAAGCGGAGCATGCGTTGCCGTTACGTCCCTCGGCGTATTTCAGCCTCGAGCTCTGGCGAAGCGATGTCACTAATGTTGCGAAAGGCTCGGGATAGCTGGTCAAGGAGCTTTTCGTCGGCACCGTGCTCTTCGAAGCACGTCATCCACTGGCGCACCTCGCCCCAGACTCGACGCATGATGCCGATTGCGGTTGGCCGCGCCGGTATGAAAGCGGCGTAATGACTCAACGCATTATCCAAGGTGGCGAGTTTGCCTCGTTCCCCTACACCAAGATGCAGTCTTCGTTCGCTGGCCAAGACGGGGTGAGGAACAACGTCGTACAGCGGGCTGAGTATCCAGCCATCACGCCGCGGGTCTCGTATGAAGCCATGGTTGCGAAGATGGTCATCGTCGTTGGTCACGAAAATGTTGAACACCATGCGAGCAAACATCTCCTCGCCATCGGCTTTGACGCAATCCGGGTGAACGTATTTGTGGATGGCGCGGCCCAAGTCAGCATAGGCTTTGCCTGGCGACTCCAGCTCGTTGCAGGCTACGAGCGTGAGGCCGCTGACGAACGGAAGCCGACCTTCGATGCGGCCTTCTCCAGGACGGGTGTCGTGCAGGGCGCCTTCAGGTGGCTTCTGACCAGCCTGGCTCCAGCGGCGGTCAAAGCGACGAATCAGCATGATGGCCCGGCCGCCAATGTCCTGGTAGCGGACCTCCGGCACCGTCAGACCGCAGCGGCGGGCAAGCTCCAACGTGCAGGACTCCGCGCGCGCCACGTCGAATCTGTCGCCATTCGCAGGAAACTTGGCCAGCCACAGCGCCCCGTCCCCGTCGCGGACAGACGCCTTCGGGCGAGCCCCGCCGGCGGACGGCCCCGAACCCAGGAAGCGCTCCAGGTTCGCCGGTACCGGCGCCCCGTTCTCGACTGCCTCCGACGCCTGCAGCACATATTCCAGCGAGTGCAGGTCGCTCGCGGACTGCGAATCAGGGCTCTTTATGTCTTCCCGCACGTCCAGGGCGCCAACGCGGTCCCCGCCGGCGTGCAGCAGGTACTCCACTTCGAGCAAACTATTCGCCGGTGCCTTGAGGCGAGCCTCGATTACCCGGCGTCCCCAAGCGTCGGGAGCCGCGTCGCGAATACCGCCGAACTCGCCAAGCCCGTTCACCGGGAACAGAACCTTCCCCCTGATGGCCTCACGGTCACCCAGCGCCAAACTCACCGGGTCCAGCTCAAAAGACTCGCCTCGCCGGATATATCCCATGCCATACGCAAACGCACTGGCAAGCTCGCGGTCCGCGACACGCGCGCCTTCTGTCTCGGTGAGACCAAGGATGCCCGCCGGTACGAACCGATTGCCGTCAGCTTGCGCAACGTGGCTGAATACGAAAACCTCTGTTTTCTTGGGTGCCATCAGAAGTCCAGCCGTTGCAGCTCAGATTTGCTCGCCTCGCGAACGCGCTGCGTCGTCTCACGTGCCGCCAACGCCTGAAGCGAAGGGTCGTCCTCCTTCAGCAGTGAAAGCAGGCTGACACCAGGCGCAATGGCTTCCAGGTATCGAAGTATTTGAGCCTGCGTGCGACTGAGGTCTCCCTTCTCCAGCAGAACCGCTGTGGAGCGAGAAATCCCGGCGCGAGTGGCCGCATCCGCCTGCCGAATGCGACGGGCAATACGCAGACGAGCCAGCTTCTCTCCTAGCTGGCGAGCTTCTTGTAGCCGCTCAGGGCTTATCAGCGGTTGTTCATCGTGCTTCATGTCTGCAATCCCAGTCTGAATACACATAAGGTCTGTCTTTGCGGACATCTTAGACTTGAGCCAAATGATGTCAAGTCTGCAATCACGGTCACAATTGATATTGTATTTGTGATTACAGACATCACCAAGAGAAAGGCGGGAGAAAGGAAAATTGGGGTCTGACTTCCTCGAAAACACCTGGCCAGCAACGCCCGGTTCGTGCTGAAAACGTCAGAGGGTGGCGGCCGAGGAGAGGTAGAGCTCACCGGAAAGCTCGTCTGTGGAATCCAACCAGGCGGCAATGCGCCCCGCCCCAAACAAAACGGTGCCCGAAGGCGCCGTTTGATTACCGACGATAGCAACCACTCAGTTATGCATTACCGGCTTATTTACTGGCGCACCAGCGGCGGCGGCTGCCAGGAGCCGTCGGTCGCCTCGGGCTTGGGCGCATAGAGGCGCAGCGCCAACTGGAAATCGGCGCGCGGCGCCGGCAGCCAGTTGGCCGAGCGAGCGCGGCCCGGCGAGCTGGCCGACACGACGATATCGACCGAACCGCCACGGTTGCGCTGCAAGCGGTCGAAGCTGCCGATCGCACGGCCGGCCACGGCCCAGCTCGGGCAGCGCGCCGTCCGCCGTATAAGGCGTCAGCGACCAGAACGTGCGTACCGGCGGCAGCTCGCGCGCCGCGAAATGCAGCACGTAGCGGCGGCCGCCGTTCAGCGCCTCGCCATCGTCGTCGGCGGCGACGATCGCCACCGTGCCGTCGTCGCGCGTGCCGGCGCCGAAATGCGTCGTCGCCGCATAGGCGCGCAGCGTGTAATCCTCCCCGTAGCAGCCGGCATCGCCGCCGAGCCAGCGCCAGCCGTCCGCCGCGAACAGGTTTCGACGGCGGCGTGGTCAGCCGCGCCCGCGCATCCTCCACCCCACGCGCGGCGGCCGCGAGCCGCTCGCCGCTCCAGTCGGGATCGACGCCGGCCTTCACGCCGATCTCGTCGAGCACCTGGTCGACGTGCGGATCGGGCTGCGGCGGCGGGTTGTCGGGCAACGCCTCGGCGAAACGAGAAAAGAAGGTCTTGGCATCGAGCGCGGCGACGTGGGCGGCGACGCTTGCCGAGGTGGCCGCTGCGTTGTCCGCGTCCGCCCCAGCGCCGGCCGTCGCGGTCGCGCCGCGCGCCGGACGCGCGCTCCAGGCCGACAGCGGCACCAGCCGAACCGCGCGCTGCCAGCGCCGCGCCTCGGCCAGCTCGCGCCCGGCGCCGCCGCTGCGCACGCGCACGCCGAGCCAGGCATGGCGCGCCGGCAGGTCGACGCGCTTGACGCCGGCCGGCAGCGTGCCTTGGAAGCCCGGCCCGACCAGCACAATCGTTTGCGCCCGACTGCTTCCGTTACGCGGGTTGGCCTCGGCGCCCGTCGACCAGACCACGTTGGTCCACATGCCGAGCACGCGCGCGTCGAGATACCGACCACGTGTATCGGGCAGGGAAAGGATCAGCGGTTCGGTGCCGACGTCGAGCCAGCCGCTCGCGTCGAGCGTGTCGATGCCGGGCAGCGGCGGATTGACGGCACCGGCGGGCGGCAGCGAGGCGTCGATGCGCAGCGTGTTGACCGGAGCCTGGCCTGGGCCGGCGGCGCCCGGATCGGTGGCAGCCTGGCGCGCCACCTCCATCATCACCAGCGGGTAGGCATACAGGTAGGAGTCGGCGACCTCGCTGCGCATCCAGCCGGTCTTGCTGGCGACGACATCGGGCGGCTGCTGCGGCGACGCACAGCCGGCCAGCAGGACGAACATGACGGCCGTCGCGCCGAAGGTCAGCCGGGCGACGGGAAGTTGGCGAAAGATTGTCATTGGTGTTGGCGCGCGGCGCAGCCTGGCTGCGCATGTTGAGGGGCAGCCGGACGCGCGGGTCTTCCTCGGAGCGTGTGACAGGCTGCATTCGATTCCTCGAACGGCGTGCATCGTACCGCGCGCGTCGGAACAAAAACAGTGGGCATGCACAGCTTGCCGGTGCCAGGGGCGGAATTGAATCTCCATGCGCAGCAATTCGGCGAAATATTGCGCCATTGTTGAGTTATTCACATGCGTGAACTGCGCGGCAATGGGATCGGGATCCCTCGCCCCGCCTCGATCCGGAACCTTTTCCACAGCGGGCGCTGCCAGGAAACCGGAGCTGCGGCAAGGAGGTGCCAGCCGAAATCGCGGACAATGTCCGCTCGCCCTTCTCGACATCCCGTGCTCCCTTCATGACCCTACTCGACCCCGCCAGCATCGACAGCTGGCACGCCCACGTCTACTTCGATGCCGACAGTCGCGACGCCGCCTGGGCGCTGCGCCAGGTGATCGACGAGCAGCTCGGCTCGCGCGTGCAGCTCGGCCGTTTCCACGAACGCCCGGTCGGCCCGCATCCGATGTGGTCGTACCAGCTCGCCTTCGACGGCAGCCAGCTGACGCCCGTGCTCGGCTGGCTCGCGCTCAACCACGGCGCGCTCGACGTGTTCGTCCACCCGAACACCGGCGATGCGCTGCGTGACCATCGCGATTGCGCGGTGTGGATCGGCCGCTCGCATCAGCTGCGGCTCGAGGCACTGTTCGGCTAGGCCAGCGCCCGTCGTTCAGGAGATCGCATCGCAAGCGCATTTCCTGAACGAGTGAACCACCCCGCAGCAAGCTGCGGGGCATCTAAAACCATCGCGCTAAAACTGCGGCGGCTCCGGTTTTTCTAGACACGGATTTGGGGTAAAACACATCATCCAAACCGGAGTCTGAGAGGTTGAAG
>JAYFRU010000175.1:0-6789 GCA_040946965.1 Burkholderia sp.
ACCCCGGCGCGTGGGGAGGAGGAAAATTCGCTCATCCCGAGATTCTCGCTCCAGTGGCGCTAAGTGGATAGCCCTTAATTACCTACAGTAGAAACTTCCCATCGCCGACGCGTCGCGTTTCGATGCGAACGCCGGCGGCCATCGGAAGCAGTACCGGCACGGGGAAATTGCCGGTTTGGCCGCGCAGCGCGTTTCCTCGGTCTGTCAGTCCGTAAAGGCACATCCATGTCGACACCCATCCTGGGCAGGCTTTTCGCCAATAACGTCGCGGTCGATCCGGGCACCGCGAGCACGCTCATCTACACGCAGGAACGCGGCGTGGTGCTCAACCAGCCGTCGGTGGTCTGTTTCCGCAAGGCCGACGCCCATGTCGACAAGGCGCGGGTGGAGGCGGTCGGCGAGCTGGCCAAGGCGCTGATCGGCCGCGTGCCCGAGCACCTGGAAGCGATCAGGCCGCTGCGGCACGGCGTGATCGCGCATTATCCGGCGGCCGAGCAGATGATCCGCCAGTTCGTCGGCATGTCGCATGCACGCTCGCTGTTCGGCCGGCGCATCGAATTCACCGTGTGCGTGCCGTCCAGCGCCACCGCCGTGGAGCGGCGCGCGCTGCGCGAGGCCGCGGCGGCGGCCGGCGCCTCGCGCGTGAACCTGATCGACCAGTCGCTGGCGGCCGCGCTCGGCGCCGGGCTGCCGGTCACCGAGGCGGTCGGCTCGATGGTGGTCGACATCGGCGGCGGCACCACCGAGGTGGGCGTGGTGTCGCTGGGCGGCACCGTCTGCCAGCACGCGATCCGGGTTGGCGGCGACCAGTTCGACGCGGCCATCATCAACCACGTGCGCGGCCTCTACAACGTCCTGCTCGGCGAGCAGACCGCCGAGCACGTCAAGAAGTACATCGGCTCGGCCAGCGGCTCGGTGCCGCGCGAATCGATGCGCGCGGTCGGGCGCGGCGTCGAGGACGGCCTGCCGCGCACCATCGAGCTGTCCAACCACGATATCGCCGAGGCGCTGGCCGCGCCGCTCAACCAGGTTGTCAACTCGGTGAAGCGCGTGCTCGAGAAGGCGCCGCCCGAACTCGTCACCGATATCGCCCATCGCGGCATCGTGCTGACCGGCGGCGCGCTGCTTGCTCACCTGGACCGGCGCCTGTACGCCGAAACCGGGCTCGCGGTGCGGGTCGCCGACGAGCCGCTCAGTTGCGCGGTGCGCGGCGCCGGCGAGGAGATGGGCCGGCTCGCGATGGAAACCGATCACTGACACGCCGGCAGGCGACACTGCAAAGCGGGGCCGTTCTGGCCTATGCTGTGGCGAAACGGGGTGCGAGCAGCGGTGCGAACCGCCGCCCGCGCCCGTTTCACCCCTGTTCCCCGTGGACCGCAGTCAGGAGTCGCAATGCCTGGCACGCAAGCTCATCCCGTTACCCCGACGGCCGAAGCGGCCGCAGCCGCTTCCCCCGCTTTCCCAGTTGCTCCCGCTTCCGTTCCCGTTGCCCCGGCCCCGCAGGCCGCCGCGACCGGCGCGATGCCCTTCATCGCCCCCGAACCCGTCTCGCAGAAACCGGTGGCCGGCAGCCAGCACGTGCTGAAGGCCGGCGACGCGTTCGTGGTCAGCGACACGCTCGGCGACATCCTCGGCCATGACGACGGCCTGTTCGTCGCCGACATGCGCGTGCTGTCGGGCTGGCGCCTGACCTTCGGCGGGCGCGCGCCCTCGCTGCTGTCGGGCGCGACCAGCGCCGACAACGCCTCGTTCACCGCGCACCTGACCAACCGACCGCTGCCGCCGCTGGGCGGCCACGAGATGCCCGAGGGCGTGATCCACATCGACCGCACCCGGGTGCTGGCCGACAACGTGCTGTACGAGGCGCTGACGCTGACCAACTACGGCACCGCCGATGCCGAGGTGCCGCTGTCGATCTCGTTCGCGGCCGACTTCCTCGACATGTTCGAGGTGCGCGGCACGCCGCGCGAGCGGCGTGCCGCAGTGGCCGCGCCCGAGGTCGAGGCCGGCCAGGTGCGGCTGCGCTACGACGGCCTGGACGGCGTCGCGCGCGCGGTGCGGATCGGTTTCTCGCCGGCGCCTGTGCGGCTGGACACCGATCGCGCCGACTACACGCTGACCATCGCCGCGCAGGCCTGCGTATCAATCTACCTGACCGTCGAGGCCCGCATCGAGCGCGCCGGCGAGCCGGCCGCGCCGCCTCAGCCGCTCGCGCAGGCGGGCCGCCCGGGCCTGCGGCGCGCACTGGTGCAGGTGCACCGCCAGATGCGCGAGCGGAGCCGCACCATCGCGCGCGTGCGCACCGGCAATCCGCTCTTCAACGCCTGGCTCGACCGCTCGCTGGCCGACCTGGGCCTGCTGACCACCCAGCTCGAGACCGGCCCCTATCCGTATGCGGGCATTCCGTGGTTCTCCACGCCTTTCGGCCGCGACGCGGTGATCACCTCCTTGCAGATGCTGTGGCTCCAGCCCTCGCTGGCGCGCGGCGTGCTGCGCTTCCTCGCGGCGCACCAGGCGCAGGAGACCTCGGCCTTCCGCGATGGCGAGCCGGGCAAGATCATGCACGAGTTCCGCCGCAGCGAGATGGCCGCCACCGGAGAGGTGCCGTTCGCGCTGGTCGAGGTGCAGGCCTATGCCAGCGCCGCCTTCGATGCGATGGCGACGTTCTCGACGCATCGCGGGGACGCGGCGCGCGCGGCCGACTACTCGGCGCGCGCCAGCAAGCTGCGCGAGGCGGTGGAGCAGCACTTCTGGATGCCCGAGGCCGGTTTCTACGGCATCGCGCTCGACGGGCGCGGCGAGCTGTGCCGCGTGCTGGCCTCGAACGCGGGGCACCTGCTGGCCTTCGGGCTGCCCGAGGCGAGCTGCGGCGAGGCGGTGGCGCGCACCCTCGACTCCTCGCTGTTCCGCACCGGCTGGGGCGTGCGCACGCTGGCGGCCGGCCAGCCGCGCTTCAACCCGATGGCCTACCACAACGGCTCGGTCTGGCCGCACGACAATGCGCTGGCGGCGCGCGGCTTCGCGCGCTACGGCAACAAGACGGCTGCTACCGAGTTGCTGCGCGCGCTGTTCGAGGCGGCGGTCAGCTTCGACATGCGCCTGCCCGAGCTGTTCTGCGGCTTCCCGCGCCGGCGCGGCGAACCGCCCACCGGCCTATCCGGTGGACTGCCTGGGCGTGAGCGTCGACGCGGCGCGCGGCGAGGTGCGGATCGAGCGCCCCGCGCTGCCGGACGGCATCGACTGACTCGAACTCGACGGCCTGCGGGTGGGCGAGGAGAAGATATCGCTGACTTTCCACCGCGTCGGCGGGCAGGTGGTGGCGGCCGCGCAGGGCGGCGGCCGCGTCAAGGTGGTGGCCGCGCTCTAGCGCGAGCGGTTGGTTGGCGGACGTCGCGCCGGTTTTTTGCCGGCGGGCCGCCCGCCGCATCGGTGCCGGCCGGCTGGCCGGCGGGAACGCAGGGCGATGCCGCCGGTACGGCCGGCCCCGCAGCAGCAGAGGAGAGCGAGATCATGACCCAGCACCCCACACCCGACGAGGGCCGCCAATCGCAACTCGAGCAGATGGAGGCGGCGGTCGGCCATCTGCCGGATTCGGTCAGCTCCCAGTCGATCGCGGCGGGCGCCGCCAAGGGGCTCGCCTTCAGACTGGTCGAGACGCTCGGCGCCCTGATCGGCGATCCGGACCTGCCCGAGCACGCGCGCTCCGGCTACGAGGCGCTGCGCGACAAGGTCAACGACCTGATGGCCGCGCCCGAGCGGCCCTGATCGACCGCGAGCGGTATCCGGCTGTACCTGGGCTGTACCTGGCTGTACCTGGCTGTACCTGGGCTGTATCGGGGCCGCCGCCCGGCGGCCCTGCCCACCAATCGAGCACGCAAAAAAAATGCTGCGGGATCAAGCACCTCGGCGCGCTGTCAGGCCGATATCCACAAGCTTGCCCACCTCCCGTGTTGACAAGCGCTGCCTGCGTTTGTCGCTTTGCTGGGCGTCCCAGGTATCGACGAAAAAAAAATTATTCCGATCAAGGGCTTGGCTGGAGCCTTTCAGTGATACCCACAGGTTTGCCAACAAAAACTGTGGATAACTTGGGCTTCGTCGGATTTGTCCCGGCGATTCCCCGGCGGCGCACCTGAAAATTTTTTCGCCGCGATGTCGATTCCGGTCGTCGTCGCGCGTCGTGGGAAGGAGAGCGAGCCGAGCGCGCCGCTCGCACCGACGCGTCGCCGACGCACCCATCCAAGGAGCCGACACCATGTCCGCCGCTGTGAAACCGATCCCCGAAGGCATGCACACCCTGACCCCGCACCTGATCTGCCACGGCGCGGCCTTCGGCGCCACCGAGCTGACGCGCCTGCCGGGGCCCGACGGCAAGCTGATGCACGCGGCCGTGCGCATCGGCGATTCGACGCTGATGCTGGTCGACGAGATGGCCGGCTGCGGCGCGCTCGGCCCGCAGGCGCTGAAGGGCTCGCCAGTGATCCTGCACCTCTACGTGGAGGATGCCGACGCGGTGGTGGCGCGCGCGCTCGAGGCCGGCGCGAAGCTGATCATGCCGCCCGCCGACATGTTCTGGGGCGACCGCTACGGCCAGGTGGAAGACCCGTTCGGCCATCGCTGGTCGGTCGCCACGCATTGCCAGGACCTCACGCCCGAGCAGATCCGCGAGGGCATGGGGCAGTGCACGCGCCAGCCGTCCTGAGCGCCGGCCCCTGAAGCGCGGCGGCGCGGCGCCGGTTCGCGGTGTTCGCCGTGCTTGCCGGTCCCCCATCCGCTGTCGTCGATTCCGGCAGGAGGTCGCGATGTCATTGATGCTCTACGCGCATCCGTTTTCCTCGTATTGCCAGAAGGTGCTGATCGCGCTCTACGAGAACGCCACCCCGTTCAGCCTGCGCGAGCTGTCGGGCGAGCATCCCGAGCATTACGCCGAGTTCGCCGCGCGCTGGCCGCTGAAACGGATGCCGCTGCTGGTCGACGCCGGGCGAAGCGTGGTCGAGGCCACCATCATTATCGAGCACCTGGGGGGGGGGCTTCATCATCCGGGCCCTGTGACGCTGCTGCCGGCCGATCCGGCGGCCGCGCTCGAGGTGCGCGCGCTCGACCGCTCCTTCGACAACTACCTGTCCACGCCGGCCCAGCGCATCGTCGCCAATGCCTTGCGGCCCGAAGGCGAGCGCGATCCCTACGGGGTGGCCGAAGCGCGCGCGCAGCTCGAGACCGCCTATGCCTGGCTCGACGGCCACATGGCCGGGCGCACCTGGGCGGCCGGCGAGGGTTTCAGCCTCGCCGACTGCGGCGCCGCGCCTTTCCTGTTCTATACCGACTGGACCCATCGCATCGACCGCGCCTTCCGGCACGTGATCGCCTACCGGGAGCGGCTGCTCGCGCGGCCCTCGTTCGCGCGCGCGGTGGACGAGGCGCGGCCTTATCGCAAGCTGTTCCCGCTCGGCGCGCCCGACGCCGATTGAGTTCCGCGCGGCGGCGCGCCCGGGCGCGAGCCCGCCGCGTGTCACGCATGCCAAGGAGACGAGCATGAACCCAGGCAAGCCCCTGATCCCGGCCGCCGAGCTGGCGGCCCTCAACCGCTGTACCTACCCGAACGAGGGCGCGGCCTACCGCCAGGCGCGCAACGCCTTGCTGATCGAGGAGATCGAACTGCGCCGCCGGATCGAACGGGTTGCCGAGCAGCGCCGCGCCCTGCCGCCCGGCGGCGCGGTGACGCACGATTACCGCTTCGAGGGCGAGAGCGGTGGCAGCGATTTGGCCGAGCTGTTCGGGCGGCACGACACGCTGGTGGTCTACAGCTACATGTTCGGCCCGACCCGGCAGCGGCCCTGCCCGATGTGCACCTCGCTGCTGGGCGCCTGGAACGGCGAGGCGCGCGACATCGGGCAGCGCGTCTCGCTGGTCGCGGTGGCGCGCGCACTGGGCGCGTCTCGATGCGTTCCGGCGCGAGCGCGGCTGGCGCGACCTGCGGCTCTACACCGCCCTCACGGACGAATACAGCCGCACTACCACGCGATCGGCGAAGGCGACAGCGATATCCCGGCGCTCAATGTCTTCACGCGGCGCGACGGCACGATCCGGCATTTCTACGGCGGCGAGATGAGCGGCGAGATGTCGGATCCCGGCCAGGATCCGCGCGGCGCGCCCGAACTGATGCCGATCTGGACCGTCCTCGACATGACGCCGGCCGGGCGCGGCAGCGACTGGTATCCGAAGCTCGATTACGGACCATGAGGCGGTCGCGCGGGCTGGTATCGATGCCGTCTGCCACATCCTTGTCGCGCGGCGGTAAACCGTGTCGGATCAAGTGCTTGCGTGGCCGGTGCGCAGGTAATCCACAAGCTTGCCAACAGAAATTGTGGACAAGCTGGCCGCGAGGCACGCTGCCTCTTTCCTGATGCGTGCGGAAAAACATCGATGAATCATGGGCTTGCCGCGTATGACAGGAGGATGTCCACAAGCTTGCCAACAAAAAATGTGGACACCCGGGGCGTCGGGGCGAAGGCGCTGGCGCCGAGCTTCCCGGCGCGCGCTGGCTTGGTAGGTGGGAGGATCGAGCCGGGCAGGCGCTTCCGCGGGAAGCCGGTATCGGCCATCCACCGAGCTGCAGGTCATTGATCTCGTTGATCGTAAGCGGTAATTTCAGCACACCGAATGGAGAATCATTTGCAACGGACGAGCGAGCATGGCCGCATCGCGACGGTCGAGACGCCCTTGTTGTGTCAGTTCACGCTCGCCTCGGCTTGCCGCTTCGCGTAGTTGAACGGCAGCAGGTCGCTGATGTCA
>JAYFRU010000176.1:0-6740 GCA_040946965.1 Burkholderia sp.
ATCCCGCCAACCCCCTTCCAGACTGGCTCTCAGGCAGTTTTATCATGAAAATTCATCACACTTTTCCGCGAAGACCCAAAAAAACAACGGCACAACGATGATCTCGTCGTGCCGTTGCTGGCGGCTGGCTGCGGGTCGCGCGGACCGGCTCGCGAACGCTCAGGCCAGGAAGTGGCGGGCGTAGCGGGCGTTGATGTCCGACAGGCGGAACAGCGTCAGGAAATCGGCGCAGTTGAAGTCGGGATCCCAGGCCGGCGCACCGCAGATCTTCGCACCCAGGCGCAGATAACCCTTGATCAGTGGCGGCGGCGCGACCTTGGTGCCGGTCTGCAGCTCGTCTACGGGCAGCGGCGTGTGCGGGAAGGCATGGTATTCGGGCGCGGTCAGCGAACCGCCGAGCGACTGGTAGAGGTTGGCCGCGTAGTGGCCACCATCGGCCATCGACACACTCGCGCAGCCGAGCATGGTTTCGTAGCCGTTCTGCATGATGTAGGTGCCCAGCCCCCCCCACAACGCCATGATCACGGCACCGCTGCGATAGTCGCGGTGCACGCAGGAACGGCCCACCTCGACCATCTTCGAGCGCAGGTGCGCCAGGCGCGACAGGTCGAATTCACCCTCGGCGTAGAGGCGGCCGATGCGGGCGGCCTGGTGCGGCGGCAACACGCGGTAGGTGCCCACCACCTTCAGCGTGTCCAGGTCGCGGACCAGCAGGTGATCGCAGTAGGCATCGAAAGGGTCGACGTCGAGACCGGCCGGGCCGCTGACCGCAGCGCCCATCTCTTCGGCGAACACGCTGTAGCGCAGGCACTGCGCTTCGCGCAGTTCGTCCTCGGTACGCGCCCAGGCGGCACGCAGGCGGAATTCGGAGGTGACCGTTTCGGCCGCGCGCGGCAAACGGCGACGCGCCTGGTCAAGCGGGAGCGAAGCAAATGGGAGCGTAGGCGTCGGCAGATCTCGCATCAGGCTTTCCTGGTCGTAAGGAATGGAACGACATGGTCGTCAATGTAGTAACCGGCCGTGACGCTTGCGTGGCGAATTGGTGTCAGTTGGGCGACATGTCGTCCAACTGACTTTAGCAGAAAGTCGGAAGAAAGATACTTTGGCTCTCTCAGACCAGCTCGGGCGATAGTGCAGCCCTCAGGCTGGCCTGGCCACCGCCCTCGCGGGAACGGCTCTGCAGCCAGATCAGCCCGCCTTTTTTCAGCGACCAGCTGTCGTCGCTGCCGGCCAACAGACGCGCGGCGACCGCGCCGAGCGTCGGCTGGTGGCCGACCACCACCACCGTGGGCGCGATGCCCTCGGGCCAGCCGGCGGCGGCCAGCACCTCGGCCACGCCGCCGCCCGGCGCCAGCTCGCGCACGGTGCGGTACTGGTCGGTCAGGGCCTCGACCGTCTGCACGGTGCGCGCGGACGGGCTGGTGAGGATCACCGCGCTGCTCTCGAGCCGCAGCTTGAGCCACTTCGCGACCGCCTGCGCGTCGCGGCGCCCACGTGCGGTGAGCTGGCGCGCGAGATCGCTGGCTGCGTAGTCCTCGGCTTCGGCATGACGCCACAGAATCAGGTGCATCGTGTGCCTCCTTGCGGGGTTGCCAAAGGCCCATGCTAGCGCGGCTTCGATGACATCTGTACAAAGGGATTGACCCGAGTGCTGCAATGATGCAGAATTTCTTGATCGTCGGAGCGTAGCGCAGCCTGGTAGCGCATCTGATTTGGGATCAGAGGGTCGAAGGTTCGAATCCTTTCGCTCCGACCACGAATAAGAAGGGTTTCAGCGGTGCCCAAAAACTGCTGTCTAATGCAAAGTCTAACGACTGTCTAATAATTTACTGATTGACGAGTGCGCGATCAGTGATGCGTAGCGCCCAATAGCCGTCCGGGCGCTGCACCCATTCACCGAAGTTGATGCTCTTGCCTTCGTGATTTTCGACTTCCACGAACCGGCAACCGTCCGGTCCCGGTGGGGCGTCGAACACGATGTCAATGAAGTTTTCCATACCTGCTCCTAAGCCGACTTCGCAACTGGTATCGTGAGCCGCAGTTTCGCCAGCGGCACGTCGCGTTGCTTCAAATAAATTTCGGTGGTCTTCGCGTCAGTGTGCGCGAGCCCGGTCATGATCTCGTCGAGATCGTAGCCGGCGCGCTTCGCGTCCGTCGCTGACTTCGCGCGGATATCCTTCACCGTGTAGTCGGCATCCGTCAGGCCGGCGCGCTCACACGCGCGATCCCACGCCGAACGCACGGCTGTCGCGCCGTACGCGTTGCCGGCCTTCTTTCCGTTGCTCGCGTGGGACACTGGCGCCGCGCCGATGCGCTGCACGCCGCCGTCGATCCCGCGCACGCGGTCGAGCACCGCGGCGATGTCTGGTGTGATCGGCCAGTCGACCGCGATGCCGCTCGAGTCTTCTGTCTTGCTCGGCGTGAAGTGGATCACACCGACTTCTCGATCGACCTGCGCCCACGTCAGCGAGCGGATATCCGTCGAGCGCTGCGCGGTCAGATAGCACATATCGAAGAAGCACTGCAGCATCGGGCCGGTGCTCACCTTGCCCGTGATTGTCTTTTCCTTCGGCGTGTCTTTATGCACGACGTAGGTGTACGTCAGCAGCGCCGTGCGGATGCGCGCGAAGTGATCGTCGGTGATGTACACCGATCGCGCCTTCGGTTTCTTCAGCTTCACTTCCTTGCACGGGTTCATGTCGATCCTGTCCGTGTCGACGCACCACTGAAAGAACCCGGACAGAAACGCGCGCATCACGCGTTGCATCGGCAGCTTGCCTGCGTACTTCACCTTCAGCCAGTTCGAAACATGCGACGGCCGCACGGCCGCGACATTCGATTTACGGAACCCGTTGCCGGCGTAGTCGCCGTACTTCGGCCACGCTTTCTCGCGGTGCTGCGCGCGGTACTGCTTCACGTACTCGTCGATCAGTGGCCGCATGTCGCCGTTGCCTTCGGGTCGCGCGTACTTTTTCTTTTCTTCGAGCAGACGTTCCAGCAGCTTTTCTTCGCTGTCGGTTTCAGCGCACAGCCATATCCATTTGCTGGTGCGCGGCTCGACCCAGTACCACGCGCCGTGCTTCAGATAGACGCGCGGGTATCTGGCTTTTTTGCGTGCAGTCATGTTCAGTCGTAACAGAGTTCAACACGTTCGCCGCGGCCGGGCGCAGCCGGTGCGAGCCCGACCTTTTTCGCGTTCAGCGCCTGGTAGGTTTCCCACATCAGGGAAATACTGTGATCGTCGCGGCGCGGGACGTCGACACCGAACTCGCGCTTGAACCACTCCGCCTGTTTCGAGTGCCGCTTCATGCCGGTCACCTGAACCAGATCGGCGTGCGTCATCAGTCCGGTGCTCATATTAGCCCTTTCAGGCGCCCCACAACCAGCAGCGCGAGGATCGCACAACCCAGCCCGACGCGGACGTATCCGACGAACCGGTCTGCGCGCAGGATCAGTTCGAGCGGGTCGTTATTCACAGCTCATCCCCGAGAACGACACGCTGCGGCTCGCACTGGCGATGCCCGGTCATGTCGCGGATAAAGTTGTCGACGGCCTGCCGCGTGTCGATCACGCGCACGTCGACGCCGACCGCGCGCAGCCGCGCGATCTCGCGTTCCTGATCCGGGCGCGGCTTCTCACCGGGCTGTTTCAGTTCGACCAGCACGACAGGAACGCCGAGAAACTTGACGAAGCGATCCATCGCGCTACGCCGGCCGATCCAGCGCATCTTCCGCTGCTCGCCGCCGTGCGCCTTGACCTGCGCGACGAAGTAGTCTTCGACGGCGCGTTCAAGCATGGCGTCGGGCCTGCACATCGAGGTTCAACAGTTCAAGCCGCAGCGCATTCGCCTGACGGACGCAGAAACGTTCCGTCCGGTCGAGCATATCGCGCTCGGTCTGGATCGCGTCCAGGTGCGCGGCCGTGCGCGCAATACGGCTTTTGATCAGCAGCCGGCGAAAGAACAGTTTCATTTCGCACCTATCGTGGTGAGCGCGCAACCCTTGTCGGTGCGCAGGTTGTCGAGTTCGATCATGCGCGCGTGCGCGCTGCCGAGCGCCGACGATTTCGCCATCGCGTTGCCGATGCCGAAATCACCGAGGAACGCCAGCACGTCGAGCCCGTTGAACTTGCTTTGCGCGTCGATCTTGTCGATCACGCCCTGCGTTTTCGCGGCTTCGAGATCGATGTCGTGGCACGTCATCGCGGTGCGCTCGTAGCCGGTCACATCGCCGACGGTAGCGAACTGCTTGGTGGCGCAGCCGGACAGGGCGGCGCAGATCAGGACTACGGTGATTGCTGTTTTCACGATGTTCCCCGGGTTGGTGTCAGGTATAACCGTACATTACACCCAACATTGATGTACGGCAACCCCTAACATCAATCTTTTCGGTAGCGATAACCCTCGAAGCCGCCCGCGCTGAGCGGCAAGCCTTCTGCCCAATCGGGTACGGTCGATATCAGCCGCGACAGTTCGGCGTCGCTGAACTCCGCGCGGTCCGGCGCTTCGGTCAGCAGTTCATCGTGGATCGACAGTACGATCTCGTAGCCGGCCGCTTCGACGCGCGGCATATTCGCGAACAGGATGTCACGTGCGCTCGCCTGGCACAGGTTTTCAAAGAGCTTCCCGCCGTAGGTTTTCGTGCGGCCCCACTTGCGTGTATAAGGGCTGACGCCCATATAACTGATCTCGCCGTCGTCGCTCACACGCGGGGCGATGTAGCAGCGCTGTCGACCGCTCGGCATCTGCACGCGCAGCCAGTTACCGTCGCGGCGCATGATGATCCGGCGCGCGTGCACGGTCGTGCCCGGCGAGCAGATTGCCTGTGTGGCCGCGTCCTTCAGTTCACGCCAGTAACTCGACGTCGCGGGGTGCGCGCGGCGCCACGCGCGCTTCAGGATGTCGCAGGCGATGTAGACGTCCTGATCCAAACCGAGCGTGCGTTTCTTCTTCGCCGCCCAGTCCCACGCGCCGTGCGCTTCGCGCACGACTTCCCGGTCGACCAGATCGAGCGCGGCGAACACCGCCGCGCGGATGTCGTTCAGTTCCATCTTGTACGTCATCGTGAACGTGACGAACGCGCCGACGCCGCCTTCGTAGGCGAGCGCCAGTTCCTGCACCTTGCCGAGCTGGCGGCGATCCTTCGTCACATCGTCGACGTCCACGCCGAACGAACGCGCGTAGGCGAGCTTGTACAGGTCAGGACCGGTGCCGGCGTCGTAATCGCGGAACGCCTGCAGCTTCCAGTTTTCACCGGACAGCCACGCGGCTTTGCGGCCTTCGATGTTCGACAGGTCGGACACGACCATCTTTTTGCCGGGCGGCACGATGATCGAGCCGCGTACAACGTTCGCGGTGAGCCCCATCACATTCGAGAACACCAGATCCGCCGCGCCAGCTTTCAGCGCTTCGATGCCGCGCTCGTTGTACGTTTCAGCATCACCGTCGCCGAGCTTCGCGACACCGAGTTCCTTCGCGATCAAACCGACGTCGGGGCGTGGCATGTTGCCCGGCTGGAACAGACGGTGCGCAACGCGGCCCGTGCGGTTTCCGCCGCAGAACTGCATCAGCCCGCGCAACCGGCCGTCGCTCGACACGCCGCGTAGCAGCGTCTTGTACTTCGACGAGCTGGTCATCGTGGCTTCGAGCCGGATCGCCAGCAGTTCGCGCAGTGCGTCCGGCAGATCGGGGTCCAGAATGCGGCGCTCGAGCGTCGACTTCTTCAGGTCGGGCAGATCGATGCCGTACTCGGCGAGCAGGTGTTTCAGCAACCGGTCGCGCTGCGTGGCTTTCTCGACTTCGCCGTCGGTCAGTTCGACCGTGCGCGCGGCGTGTTCCTTCTGCGCCTTGTCGATCGCGCGCACCGCAGCGCGCGCGAGTTCGGTGTCCATCTGCATGCCGCGCTGGTTGATCCGCATATCGAGATGCGACAGCGCGAGTTCCGACCGGTTGTTCGGATAGTTCCACTTCGGCATCTTCGCGTGGATCGCGCGCATCGCCGTGATGTCGCCGCCCGCGTACGCGAGAAAGCGCGCCCACTCGGCGGGGTGGGTCAGGCGTGTCGCGCGCGTGCCGTCGCGTCGCGGCTTGCAGAACAACTGGATGAACGTCTGTCCGTCCTTGTGCTTGGCCTGATCGAGCGGTACGCCGAGGATCTGGCACAGCAGATCGAGCGAGCCGGGCAGGCTGTGCGCGTACGCCTGCACCATCGTGTCGCGCCACTTCGTCATCGGCATACGTTCAAGCGCGTCGGGCATCGCGTGGCGCAGCACCGTGTAGTCGAACATGTTCCCGTTCTGCCACCAGTGCTCGTCAGCCGCGTCGATCCCGTCACTGAGTTCGCTCGGCATCCTGCCGCCTGCGGTTACGTCCCACGTGCCGACGGGACCGTCATCGACGGCCCACGTCCAGATCATGACTTCAGCAGGCTCGGCGTAGATGTGCGTACCGCTTTTCAGCGGGGTAGGGCTGAACGTCTCGGTGTCGTTCCAGAGCTTCACAAAAGATCATCCGAAGTTTCGAGGACTTGCTCGCGCTCGATCTCAAACACGGCGACCACATTGGGGGGGTCTCCCTTCAGATCGCCGCCACGGATCTCGTAACTGTCGTGGGGCAGCAAGTCATTCTTTTGCGCTTTAAGGCACCACTTCACGACTTGCGCAAAAGTGGGCGTTGTTGCATAAATCAGGCGCGAGGACGGAGTAATGCCTTTGCTCATGATCTCAGCCGATGTGGACGGACT
>JAYFRU010000177.1:0-6721 GCA_040946965.1 Burkholderia sp.
CAGTGACGGGCTTCGTGTTTCAACCCAGAGGGGCGTCGGGCTACCTGAGTTGGTCCGAGGCCTAAAGATACAAGGGGGCCGGGCGGCAGCCTGCCCGAACGCGGAACCGGCGGCGCCGAACGGGCCGGTGCGCCGACCAGCGTCGGCACCTCGCCTGGCCGGCGCTCCCGCCTCGGCTATCGCCGCGCGCGCCGATGCGGCACACTGCGCGCATCGCGGCTTCCCGCCTTTCCTGTCCTTGAACCCTCCCGCATGACGAATTCCACCGATCCGAATCCCGCCCGGCACGGCACCGACTGCATGGGCGCGGCCGCCGCGAACCCGGCCGATCGCCTGCAGGCGCCTGCGGCCGAACGCAATCGCGAGCCGATCCTCGCGGTGCTGCGCGAGGTCCTGCCCGAGCGCGGCACCGTGCTCGAGATCGCGAGCGGCACCGGCCAGCACGCCGTGCATTTCGCGGCGGCGCTGCCGGGCATCGACTGGCAGCCGAGCGACCCCGAGCCGCGCTCGCGGCGCTCGATCGCCGCCTGGGTTGCGCAGGCCGCGCTGCCGAACCTGCGCGCGCCGCTGGAGCTCGATGTGCGGGCCGAGCCCTGGCCGCTGGACGCCGTCGACGCGGTGGTCTGCATCAACATGATCCATATCGCGCCCTGGGCGGCGGCCGTCGCGCTGGTGCACGGCGCCGCGCGGCGGCTGCCCGCCGGCGGCGTGCTGGTGCTGTATGGCCCGTATCGCCGCGCGGGCGCCCACACCGCGCCCCCCAACGCCGCGTTCGACGCGCAGCTGCGCGAACGCGACGCCGAATGGGGCGTGCGCGACCTGGAGGCGGTCGTCGCGCTGGCCGAGGCGGCCGGTCTCGATCTGGCGCGCGTGTTGGAGATGCCGGCCAACAACCTGAGCGTGGTGCTGCGCCGCCGCATGGGATCGACGCGCTGAGTGCGAGGCAGCGGCCCCGCATGGTTTTCCCGTATCCTTGCGGCTATGCGCGCGGCTCGGTCGGGCCGCGCCGTGTTTTTTTTCGGAGAATGAACAATGGGTAAACAAGCAATCGGCGTGGTCGGGATGGCCGTGATGGGCCGCAATCTGGCGTTGAACATCGAGAGCCGCAGTCACGCCGTGTCCGTGTACAACCGCAGCCGCGACAAGACCGACGAGCTGATCGCCGAATTCCCCGACCGCAAGCTGGTGCCGACCTACACGCTGGAGGAGTTCGTCGCGTCGCTCGAAACGCCGCGCCGCATCCTGCTGATGGTGAAGGCGGGTGAAGCCACGGATGCGACGATCGCCGCGCTCAAGCCGCTGCTCGGCAAGGGCGACGTGCTGATCGATGGCGGCAACACGCATTTCACGGACACCATCCGCCGCAACCAGGAACTCGCGCAATCGGGCCTGCACTTCATCGGCACGGGCGTGTCGGGCGGCGAGGAGGGCGCGCTGCACGGCCCCTCGATCATGCCGGGCGGCCAGCGCGACGCCTATGACCTGGTCGAGCCGATCCTCAAGCAGATCGCCGCCAAGGCACCGGGCGACGGCGAACCCTGCGTGGCCTACATGGGCCCGGACGGCGCCGGCCACTACGTGAAGATGGTCCACAACGGCATCGAGTACGGCGACATGCAGCTGATCGCCGAAAGCTACGCGGTGCTCAAGCAGGTGGCGGGGCTGTCGAACGAGGAACTCGGCAAGGTCTACACCGAATGGAACCAGGGCGAGCTCGACAGCTACCTGATCGAGATCACCTCGAAGATCTTCGACAAGAAGGACGAGGAAACCGGCCAGCACCTGGTGGACGTGATCCTCGATCGCGCCGCGCAGAAGGGCACCGGCAAGTGGACCAGCCAGAACGCGCTGGACCTGGGCGTGCCGCTGCCGCTGATCACCGAGTCGGTGTTCGCGCGTGTGCTGTCCTCGCTGAAGACGCAACGCGTGGCCGCCAGCAAGGTGCTGAAGGGGCCGTCGCCGGCCAAGCCGGAAGGCGATCGTGCCGCCTTCGTCGAGGCAGTGCACCGCGCGCTGTACCTGAGCAAGGTGATCTCCTACGCGCAGGGTTTCGCGCAGATCGACACGGCCTCGAAGGAATACGGCTGGAAGCTCAATCTGGGTGAGATCGCGCGTATTTTCCGTGCCGGCTGCATTATCCGCGCGCGCTTCCTGCAGAAGATCACGGATGCCTACACGGCCAGCCCGGAACTCGCGAACCTGCTGCTCGACCCGTACTTCCAGGAGATCTCGACGAACTACCAGCAGGCGCTGCGCGACGTGGTGGTGGCTGCGGTACAGGCCGGCGTGCCGGTGCCGGCCTTCTCCTCGGCGGTCGCCTACTTCGACAGCTACCGCTCGGAACGCCTGCCGGCCAACCTTGTGCAGGCGCAGCGAGACTTCTTCGGCGCCCACACCTTCGAGCGCACCGACAAGCCGGGCAGCTTCCACGCGAACTGGGCCTGAGGAGGGTGCGAACGGTAATTGTTGCGATTAACCACGCTATCTATCGGGTTGATAGCGTCAGAACCCGCTGATTATTATCGTTCGCGGAACAGTGTTTTCGGCGTTTCATGGTTTTCCCTAGGTGCCAAGAAGACTAGACTTCACATCACTCGCTGCTCACATGGTGTGTGCGGTGAAGCAAAAAAGTCTCGGAGGTGAAAATCATAAAATCGCTGATCGCTACTGTTGCTGCCGCTGCCGTTCTCGCTGTCCCGGCTCTCTCGTTTGCTCAACCGACCAATGGCCCGCTCAGCCGTGCCGAAGTGAAGGCCGAACTGGCCCAGCTGGAAAAGGCCGGTTACAACCCCCGCGCCGACCGCAACGATTACCCGAACGGTATCCAGGCTGCTGAATCCCGCATCAACCCGCAACAAAACTTCGCCAATGCCGACACCAGCGGCTACGGCGCGCAACCGGGCGCGGCCGCCGAATCGGGCACGCCGTCGAAGGTTCGTCGTATCGCCGACGGCGCCCCGGTCTACAAGGGTCGCTGATCGACGCGGGCGGCGCGCCGGCTTGGCTGCGCTGCCCGTGGCAAGTCAGTGAAGCAGGTAGTCGAAGTTGCCGTAGAAGTCGAGCTGTATCGCAGTCAGGATCGGCCCGCAGTGTTCCACCAGGAACCCGCAGGCCGATTTTTTTGCCTGCTGGAATGTCGGGCGCGGATCGTCCGGAGCGGGCGACGGAGCGTTCCCGAACCGCCTAATCGGGGCGCGAAGGTTCCGAAATTCGCGCCGAGCAGGTACTATCCGACGGGCACGCAGCGGCCGGGCGGGCCGCGCGGCGCGCGCGGCGAGATTCGCGGCCACCTCGCCGCAGTGCCGGAACCCGACATGAAGCTCATCCGCAGCAAGACCTTTACCGCGTCGCGTGCCTGGGGCGCCCTCGATATCGCCAATATGCGCGGTATCACCACGCGCCTGCACTGGACCGACCAACCTTACATCTGGCATGTGAACGACGGTGAGGAAGTGTTCGTCGTCCTCGACGGACAAGTCGACATGCACTATCGCGATGCCGCCGGTGAGCATATTGGCCTGCTCGAGACCGGCGACATCTTTCACGCCACGGTGGGGACGGAACACGTCGCCCATCCACGCGGAGAAGCTCGTATTCTCGTCGTGGAAACCGAAGGCAGCGTCTGAGGTCCCACTCCTGTCGGGACCGGCCCGACCCAGGCCACGCGGCGCGCGCCGCGCATCCCCGCGATGCGCGGCCGCCCGCTGCGAAGCGAAACTAGGGAGGCAGTTTGAGAAGAACGATCTTCACTGAAACCACCACGTATCGTCGCGCCGTCTCGCGCGCGACGCTGTTCGCCGTCGGCGCCGCGCTGGTCGGCGGTTGCACGATGACGCCGTGGACGGACTCGTGGCAGCCGACGAGCACGCCGCAGCCCAGCCGCCAGAACCAGGGCGGCGTGCTGGCCGGCTACTACCGCGTCAACCCCGGCGATACGCTGCCGTCCATCGCGGCCGGCTTCGGCCAGCGCAGCCAGGACGTCGCGAGCTGGAACCACATCGCGCCGACCGACATGCTGACACCTGGCCAGGTGCTGCGCGTCGCGCCGCCGCCCGGCAATACCGCGATCATCTCGCCGGTGCCGCCCTCGTCCGCGCTGCCCGGCGCCACGGCCGCCGAGCCGCCCGCGCTGGCCTGGCCGGCGCAGGGTACCGTCACCTCGCGCTTCATCCCCGGCAAGACGCGCGGCATCACGATCACCTCGACCGGTGACAAGACCGTGCGCGCTGCGGCTGCGGGCCGGGTGGTGTATGCCGGCACCGGCGTCGCGAAGTACGGCCCGCTGGTGATCCTCAAGCACGAGAACGGCCTGATCACCGCCTACGGCCGCAACGGCAAGCTGCTCGTCAACGACGGCGACGCCGTCGCAGCGGGCCAGGCGATCGCCGAGATGGCCACCGACCCGGACGGCCGTTCCTCGTTCGACTTCGAGGTCCGGCAGGACGGCAAGCCGGTCGATCCGATCGGTTTCCTGCCGCGCAACGGCGGCTGATTTCCGGTCGATCCCCGGCGGATTGCCGATAGCCGATGCGGCGCGTGCTCCCGACGGAGCACGCGCCTTGTTTTTTTCGCGGTCGCCGTTGGCGCGGCAGCGCCCGTCCGGCCTCGCGGCCGCTGTTTCCCGTTCCGGGCCTTGCCGCCCGATGCATCTTCCCGAGACTTGACCCATCGCCGCGTTCGGGGCCGAGGAAGCTGCCGGGTCGCGGCTCGCCCCGGTACAATCGCCGCGATAGCCGCCGATCGCCTCCGGCCAGGCGGCACCCCCTCGATACAATCCACCCGCCGGAGCCCCATGAAGAACATCCTCGCGACCCAGCCACGCTACAACCGTCCCGCGATCGCCTTCCATTGGTTGATCGTGCTGCTGGTGGCGCTTGGCTATCTCGCGATCGAGATTCGCGGCCCGAAGGGCACCGACAGCCGCGTGTTCTGGACCAACGTGCATTTCTGCGCCGGCACCCTGGTGCTGCTGCTGTCGATCCTGCGCGTGTTCTGGCGTTTCGCCTCGCGCCGGCCCGATCCGCTGCTCGGCATCCCTTCGTCAACATGGGCGGCCACCCCGTGAAGATCGCGCCGCTCGGTCTCTCGTTCACGCTGTTCGACGCGAACCCGACCTTGCGCGGGCCGCTCAAGGAAGCCCACGAACTGATCGGCAACAGCTTCTATTTCGTGATCGGACTGCATGCCCTGGCCGCGCTCTGGCATCACTTCGTGAAGCGCGATGCCACATTGCGGCGCATTCTCCCGCAACAAAACGAACGCGCGCGCTGGTTGCGCATGCAACATGCGCGCCGTTTCCCGAGCCTCCTTCCTCTCGCCCCCGCAGGCGGCATCCTCGGCGACCGGCTTGTCGCGCCTGTTCCGAGCGCTCGCCTCGTGATGCTTCGCAGTCCGTGATATCTCGATGTGGCGACGCAGCATCGCCGCGCGATTAGTTCGCCCGCCGTCCCGAATCGTGCGCGTCAATCGATTAGAGACGCGCATCCAAACATCCGTGTGAGTCCGGACAGGACCGCTGTCGCCGTGTTTCACTCCGCACGTGCCGCGCCCAGCTTCGTGCGAAGCCGCGATCGAGCGTGGCATTCACATCGACGGATCCAATAACGAGGGAGACAAGCATGCGCAGATCGATGCGTTCCAGGCTGGCAGCGAGGGCGGTGGCATGGGCGTTGGCGGCGATGCCGCTGGCCGGGGTGGCGGGCTTGACGCTGACGGCGGCGCCCGCGGCGGTGGCGGCCGATACCTATGCGGCGACGCGTTATCCGGTGATCCTGGTGCACGGCCTGGCCGGCACCGACAAGTTCGCGAACGTGCTCGACTACTGGTACGGCATCCAGAGCGACCTGCAATCGCACGGCGCGAAGGTCTACGTGGCCAACCTGTCCGGCTTCCAGAGCGACGACGGCCCGAACGGCCGCGGCGAGCAGCTGCTGGCCTACGTCAAGCAGGTGCTGGCGGCCACCGGCGCGAGCAAGGTCAACCTGATCGGCCACAGCCAGGGCGGCCTGACCTCGCGCTATGTGGCCGCGGTCGCGCCGCAACTGGTGGCCTCGGTGACCACCATCGGCACGCCGCATCGCGGCTCCGAGTTCGCCGATTTCGTGCAGGGCGTGCTGGCGACCGATCCGACCGGTTTGTCCTCGATGGTGATCGCCGCCTTCGTCAACGTGTTCGGCACGCTGATCAACAGCTCGCTGAATACCAACCAGGACGCGCTGGCCGCGCTGAAGACGCTGACCACCGCGCAGACCGCCACCTACAACAAGAACTTCCCGAGCGCCGGGCTCGGCGCGCCGGGCACCTGCCAGACCGGCGCCTCGACCGAAACCGTCGGCGGCAACCAGCACCTGCTCTATTCCTGGGGCGGCACGGCGATCCAGCCGGGCGCGACCGTGCTGGGCGTGACGGGCGCGAGCGATACCAGCACCAGCACCTTCGACTCGGCCAACCTCACCGATCCCTCGACGCTGGCCCTGCTCGGCACCGGGGCGGTGATGATCAACCGCGGCTCGGGCCAGAACGACGGGCTGGTGTCGCGCTGCAGCTCGCTGTTCGGCCAGGTGATCAGCACCAGCTATCACTGGAACCACCTCGACGAGATCAACCAGCTGCTCGGTGTGCGCGGTGCGAATGCCGAGGATCCGGTCGCGGTGATCCGCTCGCACGAGAAACGCCTCAAGCTTCAGGGCATTTGTTGGGGCGGGCCGATCGTCAGCTGGCC
>JAYFRU010000178.1:0-6653 GCA_040946965.1 Burkholderia sp.
TCCTGGCTCCACAATTTCCGTCGTCTACGCACGCGCTTCGAGCGTCGCGCTGACATTCACGAAGCCTTCTTAAAACTAGGCTGCTCGCTCGTCTGCTGGAACATCTTCAGCCGTGCTGAGCAGGCTTTTTGAACTGGCCTCTTATCGTTTTCTGAAAATCGACGCGGCACGGCCAATCCGGCTTTCCGGAAATCCGGAAAGCCCCGCGTCCGGCATTCCGGACGATCAGGGAATAATGTGTCGGGCCGGGGCCCTCGCCTCAGCCGCGCCCCAGCGCGATGTAGCGCGCCAGGTGATGGTCCTCGTCGCCGAGCTGGTGGTCGATCATCACCAGCCGTTTCGCGTAATGCGCGAGCGGCAATTCCCAGGTCATGCCGATCCCGCCATGCAGCTGGATCGCCTCCTCGGCCACGCGCGTGCCGGTGCGCCCGATCGTGTACTTGGCGGCCGACAGGGCCCGCTCGCGCTGAAGACGCGGCGCCTCCAGCGCGGCCGCCGCATTGATCACGTCCGAGCGCGCCTGCAGCAGGTCCGCGACGCGATGCTGGAGCGCCTGGAAGCTGCCGCTCGGCAGGCCGAACTGCTTGCGAGTGCGCAGGTAATCGATGGTCTGTGCCTTCACCACCTCCATCGCGCCGATCGCCTCGGCCGCCAGGGCGAGCAGGCCGAAGCCCGTGACGCGTTCGAGCAGCTCGGCGCCGTCGCCGGCCAGCCGCGCGCCCGCCTCCAGCTGCACGCCATCGAGGCGCAGCTCGGCCGCGCGCCCGCCGTCGATGCGCGCGTAGTCGCACAGCGCCAGGCCCGGCGTCTCGCGCGGCACCACGAACAGGGCCAGGCCGTCGGCCGCGTCGTCCTCGCCGGCCAGCCGCGCCGACACCACGAAGAAGCCGGCCTGCGCGCCGTGCTCGACCACCGCCTTCGCGCCGTCCAGGTGCCAGCCCTCGCCCGCCGCAGTGGCGCGCGTGCGCACCCGATGCGGCTCGTAGTGGCTGTCGGGTTCGGCATGCGAGAAGGCGGCCGTGGTGCCGCCCTCGATCAGTGCGGCGAGCCGCTCGCGCCGGGCCGCGTCGCCGCCCGCCGCGATCGCCCGGCCGGCCATCAGCGCGCCGAGGAAGGGCTCGACCACCAGGCCGCGCCCGAGGCACTCGAACACCACGGCGAGATCGAAACCGGCACCGCCGAAACCGCCGTCGGCGTCCTCGAACAAGGCACCGATCACGCCCAGCTCGGCGAAGCGGCGCCACAAGTCGACGTCGTAGCCCGCCTCGGACTGCGCGATGCGCTCGCGCACCGGGAAGCCGTAACGTTCGTCGATGAAGCGGTTCAGTGAATCGGCGAGCATCCGACGGTCGTCGCTCAGCTTGAAATCCATGGGGCCTCCGTCTCGGTTACAGACCAACGATCGTCTTGGCGACGATGTTCTTCTGGATCTCGTTCGAGCCGCCGTAGATCGACAGCTTGCGGTTGTTGAAATACTGCGCGGCCGCGCTGACGGCCTCGGCCGGGCCGACCGGCTCGCCCTCGTGATCGGCGTCGAAGGCCTCGTCGACGAAGGGCATCGCATAGAGGCCCATCGCGCGCCGCATCAGCGAGGAGATCTCCTGGCGGATCTCGGTGCCGCAGATCTTCAGCATCGAGCTTTCCGCGCCCGGCGCGCCGCCGCCGGCCACCGCCGCCAGCACGCGCAGGTTGGTGGTCTTCATGTTCTCCAGCTCGATCTCGACGTGCGCCAGGCGCGCGGCGAACAGCGGATCCTCGGCGAGCGGCCGGCCGTTCTTCCGGAGCCGTCCGGCCACCGCGCGCAGCCGCTCCAGCGCGGCCACCGAAAAGCCGATCCCGGCGATGTTGGTGCGCTCGTAGGTCAGCAGGAATTTCGCGTAGGTCCAGCCGCGGTTCTCCTCGCCCACCAGGTTCTCGACCGGCACGCGCACGTCGGTGAAGAACACCTCGTTGACCTCGTGCTCGCCGTCGAGCAGCACGATCGGCCGCACCTCGACGCCCGGCGTGTTCATGTCGATCAGCAGGAAGCTGATGCCCTCCTGCTTGCGCACGTCGGTGGCGGTGCACACCAGGCAGAAGATCATGTTCGCGTAGTGGTCGAGCGTGGTCCAGGCCTTTTGGCCGTTGACCACGTAGTGATCGCCGTCGCGCACGGCGGTGGTGCGCAGCGAGGCCAGGTCGGAGCCGGCGCCCGGCTCCGAGTAGCCCTGGACCACCAGTCCGAGCCGTCGAGGATGCGCGGCAGCCAGTGGCGCTTCTGCGCCTCGCTGCCGTACTTGATCAGCACCGGGCCGAGCATGTTCACGCCGAACGGCACGATGCGCGGCGCGCCGGCGATCGCGCATTCGTTGTCGAACAGGAATTTCCGCGCGACGCTCCAGCCCGGGCCGCCATGCTCCTTCGGCCAGTGGCTCGCCAGCCAGCCCCTGGCGTGCAGGATCGCGTGCCAGCGCTGCATGTCCTCGCGCGTGAGGCGCAGGCCGCCCTTGACCTTGCGCGACAGCTCGGGCGGCAGCTCGTCGGCGAGGAAGCGCTGCACCTCGGCGCGGAACGCTTCTTCTTCGGGGGTGAAATCGAGGTTCATCGTATCGGCTCCGGTCGAGACGAAAGTGTTAATGAAAAGCCGCGCTCAGCGCGCCGGGTTCAGGCTCGCGAAGCTCGCGCCGCGCGCGGCCAGCTCCACCAGCAGCGGTGCGGGACGCCAGAACACCGGGTCCTCCTCGGCGTAGCGGCGGATCTCGGCCAGCACCTCGGCGAGGCCGAGCGTGTCGGCATGATGGAGCGGGCCGCCGCGATGGCGCGGGAAGCCGTAGCCGTGCACCAGCACCACGTCGATATCGAACGGACGCAGGGCGATGCCCTCCTCCAGCACCTTGGCGGCCTCGTTGATCATCGCGGCCAGGTAGCGGCGCACGATCTCGTCGTCGCTGAACTCGCGCGGCGCGATGCCCTTGGCCGCGCGTTCGGCGGCGATGATCGCCTCCACCTCGGCGTCGGGCTCGCCCACGCGCGCGCCTTCCGGGTAGCGGTAGAAGCCGCGCTGGGTCTTCTGCCCGAACCAGCCGCGCTCGCAGAGCCGATCGGCGATCGCCACGTAGCGCAGCGCCGGGTCGCGCGTGGCCGCGCGGCGCTTGCGGGTGGTCCAGCCGATATCGCCGCCGGCCAGGTCGATCACCTGGTAGGGGCCCATCGGGAAACCGAAGCTGCGGATCGCGCGGTCGATCTGGTAGGGCGAGGCGCCGTCCTCCATCAGGTAATCGGCGGCGGCGCGATAGACGGCCAGCAGCCGGTTGCCGATGAAGCCGTCGCAGACGCCCGCGCGCACCGCGACCTTGCGCAGCCGCTTGGCGAACGCGAAGGCGGTGGCCACCACCTCGGGGGCCACGCGTGCCGGCACCACGATCTCGAGCAGCTTCATCAGGTTGGCCGGCGAGAAGAAGTGCAGGCCGATCACGTCGGCGGCGCGCTCGCCCGCGCTGGCGGCGATCGCGTCGATGTCGAGATAGGAGGTGTTGGTGGCCAGCACCGCGCCCGGCCTGGCGACCTGCGCGAGCTCCTCGAACACGGCCTGCTTGACGGCCAGGTCCTCGAACACTGCCTCGATCACCAGGTCGACCTCGGCCAGCGCGTCGTAGACGGTGCTGCCCGCCAGGCGCGCCATGCGCTCGTCGCGCGCGGCATCGGACAAGCGACCCTTGGCGACCAGCGCGTCATACACCTTCGCGACGCGCGCGCGGCCCTGCGCGAGCACGGTGTCGTCACGCTCGACCAGGAGCACGGGCAGGCCCGCGTTGAGCACCGCCACCGCGATGCCGGCGCCCATCGTGCCGCCGCCGATCACGCCCACGCGCGCGATCGCGCGCGGTGTCGCGCCGCTCGCGTCGGGCACCCGGGCCGCCTCGCGCTCGGCGAAGAAGGCGTGGATCAGGCCGGCGCGCTGCGGGCTGTCGAGACAGTCGACGAACAGTTCGCGCTCGCGCTTCATGCCCTCGTCGAAGGGCAGCGCGAGCGCGGCCTCGACCGCCTTGACGATGCGCTGCGGCGAGAACAGCCCGCGCGAGCGCTTGGCCACCTCGGCGCGCGCGGCCTCGATGGCGGCCTGCGCCGCAGCGCGATCGGCCAGGCCCCGTGCGTCGCGCGTGCGGCGCACCGGCGCGCGGTTCGCCAGCAGTTCCTGCGCATAGGCCAGGCCCTCGGCCAGCGTGTCGTCGCTGGCCGCCACGCGATCGACCAGGCCCAGCTCGCGCGCGGCCTCGGCGCCGATATGGCGGCCGCTCAGCATCAGTTCGAGCGCGGCGGCCGCCCCCACCAGGCGCGGCGTACGCTGCGTGCCGCCGGCACCGGGCAGCAGGCCCAGCAGCACCTCGGGCAGGCCCAGCGTGGCGCCCGGCAGCGCCAGGCGGTAATGGGCCGCCAGTGCGACTTCGAGCCCGCCGCCCAGGGTCGCGCCGTGCAGCGCCACCACCACCGGCTTGGCACTGTCCTCGATGCGGCGGCACACCTCGGGCAGCGCGGGCGGCTGCGGCGGCTTGCCGAATTCGCGGATGTCGGCGCCGGCGATGAAGTTGCGGCCCGCGCCGACGATCAGCACCGCCTCCACCGCCGCGTCGCCGGCCGCGGCCTCGATCGCTTCCAGCAAGCCGCGCCGGACCTCGGTGGACAGGGCATTGACGGGAGCATGGTCGACCGTGACCACCAGCACCTTGTCGCGGCGTTCGCGCGTGACCGTGCCGGCAGCGGCGGCGGAGGGATTCGGGGCGCTCATCGTGTCTCCTGGAATGGAATCGGACGCGCGGGCGGGTAGCGGCTTGCCGCGCGGATTCCCGATTCTCGGTTGATCGAGTCGAATTGACAATTTCCAGATCCTTTTACAAGCTGTCAAAATTCCTTTGACAATCGAGTGGCGGATATCGGAATGGACCTCAATGCGCTGACCCTGTTGGTCGAGATCCTCGACGCCGGCAATCTCAGCAATGCCGCGCGCCGGCTCAAGATGAGCCGCGCCAATGTCAGCTACCGGCTCAACCAGCTGGAGAAGTCGGTCGGACTGCAGTTGGTGCGGCGCACCACGCGCCGCATCGAGCCGACCGAGGTGGCGCTGCGCCTGGTCGAGCACGGCCGGCGCATCCAGCACGAACTGCTGGCCGCGCGGGAAACCGTGGCCACGCTCGGCCAGGCGCTGCAGGGCCGCGTGCGGCTGTCGGTGCCGAGCGGCTATGGGCAGATCGTGATGTCCGACTGGCTGCTGGCCTTCAAGCGCAGCTACCCCGGCATCGTGCTCGACGTGGTGTTCGAGAATCGCGTCGAGGACCTGCTGCGCGACTAGGTCGACATCGCGGTGCGCGTGATGTCCGAGCCGCCGCAGAACCTGGTGGCGCGCGACATGGGCGCGGTGCGCTACGTGGCCTGCGCCTCGCCCGAATTCGCCGCGCGGCACGGCATGCCGGCCACGCTCGACGCGCTGGCCGACGCACCGCTGATCTCCGAGAACTTCCTGTGCCTGCGCCAGGCCGTGCTGGCCGGGCTCGGCGTGGGCATCGTGCCCGACTACGTGATCCAGGACGACCTGCGGCGCGGCGCGGTGGTCACCACGCTCGACGCCTACCGGCTCAGCATCTTCGGCATGCGCATGGCGATGCTCTACATGCCGAACCGCCATCACACGCGCGCCACCGCCACCTTCATCGATTTCATCCTGGAGCAGGCGCGCCGGTCGGGGCACCTGGCCGACTGAGGCGCCGCGAGGGCATGGCGCGCACTCGCTCGATCCGGAAAATTGGAGGGATTCGCCCGATGACAGCGGGCCGTGCGCGCGGTCACAATAGCCGGCCCGCGCCGGGCCCGTCCGGCCGCTGCGGGCAGCCGTGCGGCAGCCCCGAGACAGCTGCCGCCCCCGCCCCGCCGCCTGCTCCGAGGTACACGATGACCGACCGGCCCAGCCCGCGCCCGTCACCCTCCCGTCGCCTGGCGACAATCCCCGCGAACCCCGCCCGCAGGCTGGCCGTGCTGGCTGCCGCCGGGCTCGGCCTCGCGCTGGCGGCCTGCAGCGGCACGAGCGGGCCCGGCCAGATCAACGCGGCAGCGGCTTCGTCCTCGGCCACGCTCGGTACCACGGCGGCCAGCAACGCCGCGCAGCATCTGCCGCAGTCGGCCTTCGGGGGGCGCAGCGCCGAGCCGGCCAGCGGCTGGACCGACAAGCCGGGCGGTCCTCGGCGCGCTCGATGATCGTCGCCGCGAACCCGCTCGCCGCGCAGGCCGGCGCCGAGATCCTCAAGGCCGGCGGCAGCGCGGTGGATGCCGCGATCGCCGCGCAGCTGGTGCTGACGCTGACCGAGCCGCAATCCTCGGGCCTCGGCGGCGGCGCGCTGCTGCTCTATGCCACCGACGCCTACGACGACCTCGAAACCGCGCCGGCCGCCGCCACCGAGCGCCTGTTCCTGGACCGCGACGGCAAGCTGTTGGCCCCCCGCGCAGACCGTCGCCGGCGGCCGGCCGGTGGGCGTGCCGGGCACCCTGCGCATGCTCGAGCTCGCGCATCGGGCACACGGCAAGCTGCCCTGGAAGCGCCTGTTCCAACGTAAGCGCTCAGCGAACCCGCTCTTACGGCGCAGAAGCCGGCGAGGTACACCTGGTATTTTCAGCGTACTGAGGAG
>JAYFRU010000179.1:0-6617 GCA_040946965.1 Burkholderia sp.
CCCCCCCCCCCCCCCCCCCCCCCCCCCCCCCCCCCCCCCCCCCCCCCCCCCCCCCCCCCCCCCCCCCCCCCCCCTCCTGATATCACTTAGGGGAGCACCTGCTTGGCCGTCTCGACCACGTTCTCGACGGTGAAGCCAAAGTACTTGAACAGCACGCCGGCCGGCGCCGATTCGCCGAAGGTGGCGATCCCGACCACGCCGCCCTCGAGGCCGACGTACTTGCGCCAAAACTCGCTCACGCCCGCCTCGATCGCCACGCGGCGCACGCCGGCCGGCAGCACTCGCTCGCGGTACTCGGCGTCCTGGCGGTCGAACACGGTGGTGGCCGGCATCGACACCACGCGCGCGGCGATGCCCTGCTGCGCCAGCGGCTCGACGGCCTTCATCGCCAGCTCGACCTCGGAGCCCGTCGCGATCAGGATGATCTTGCGCGCGACGATGTCTTCCTGCCAGTCGCGCAGCACGTAGCCGCCCTTGGCGACGTTGGCGAGCTGCGCCTCGCTGCGCGTGTTGAACTGCAGGTTCTGGCGGCTGAAGATCAGGCAGGACGGACGCTGGGCGGCGATCGCCTCGGTCCAGCCCACCGCCGTCTCGACCGTGTCGGCCGGACGCCAGACGTCGAGGTTCGGGATCAGGCGCAGGCTGGCGACGTGCTCGACCGACTGGTGGGTCGGGCCGTCCTCGCCCAGGCCGATCGAATCGTGGGTGAACACGAAGATCGACGGCGCCTTCATCAGCGCGGCCACGCGCAGCGCGTTGCGGCTGTAGTCGGAGAAGGTCAGGAAGGTGCCGCCGAAGGGCTTGTAGCCGCCGTGCAGGACCAGGCCGTTGATCGCGGCGCTCATGCCGAATTCGCGCACGCCGTAGTTGATGTGGTTGCCCCACTGGATGCCGTGCTCGCCGGCGCGCACCGGCTTGGAGGCCTTCCAGTTGGTCAGGTTCGAGCCGGTCAGGTCGGCCGAGCCGCCGAGCAGCTCGGGCAGCGCCGCAGCCAGGCCCTCGATGGTCTGCTGCGAGGCCTTGCGGGTGGCGACCGTCTCGCCGCGCTCGTTGGCGCCGGCGACGATCGCGGCGGCCTTCTCGGCCCAGTCGGCCGGCAGCTTGTTGGCCGAGCGGCGCTCGAACTCGGCCGCCTCGGCCGGGTACTTGGCGCGGTAGGCGTCAAACGCGCCTTGCCAGTCGGCTTCGAACTTCGCGCCGGCGGCCTTGGCATCCCATGCCGCATAGACCTCCTGCGGGATCACGAAGGGTTCCCAGGTCCAGCCCAGCGCGGCGCGCGTCTTGGCGATTTCCTCGGCGCCGAGCGCCGCGCCGTGCACGTCGTGGCCGCCGGCCTTGGTGGCCGCGCCCTTGCCGATCACCGTCTTGCAGCAGATCAGGGTGGGCTTGTCCGATTGCTTGGCCTTCGCGATGGCCGCGTCGACCGCGTCGACGTCATGGCCGTTCACGCCCGGGATCACGTTCCAGCCATAGGCCTCGAAACGCTTCGGGGTGTCGTCGTGGAACCAGTTGACCACGTCGCCGTCGATCGAGATGCCGTTGTCGTCGTACAGCGCGATCAGCTTGTTGAGCTTGAGCGTGCCGGCCAGCGAGCAGGCCTCGTGCGAGATGCCTTCCATCAAGCAACCGTCGCCGACGAACACGTAGGTATGGTGGTCGACGATCTTCGCGTCGGCCTTGTTGAATTCGGCCGCCAGCAGCGCTTCGCCCAGCGCCATGCCGACCGCGTTCGCCAGACCCTGGCCGAGCGGGCCGGTGGTGGTCTCGACGCCCGGCGTGATGCCGTATTCGGGGTGGCCCGGCGTCTTGGAATGCAGCTGGCGGAAATTCTTCAGCTCCTCGATCGGCAGCGCGTAGCCGGTCAGATGCAGCAGCGAGTACAGCAGCATCGAGCCATGGCCGTTGGACAGCACGAAGCGGTCGCGATCGGCCCAGTGCGGGTTGGTCGGGTTATGGCGCAGGCGGCGCGACCACAGCGCGACGCCGATTTCGGCCATGCCCATCGGCATGCCGGGGTGGCCGGAGTTCGCTTGCTGGACGGCATCCATCGCGAGCGCGCGGATTGCGTTGGCCATCAGGGAGGTGTTGGCGGGAGACGAGGTCGTCATGTCGAGTCCGGAGAACGAGTCGAGAAAAACGGGGCACGGCATGTCCGGAAGCTCGCGGGCCAGCCGACCCCGGCGCGCGGTGCGGCGCCATCAGGACGCGAAGCGGACGAGCAATCAGACGGGGGGCTGCAAAGCAGTCATTTTAACAGAGACCCGGCCCGCGCCCCGGCGAAAACGGCTTCGCGACCGGGCTGAACGGCGAAACCGCGTCGCCGCATCTTCTCATGGGCGAGATTTTCGCGGCGCGGACGCGCCCGCGCCGCTTTCCGTCCGGTTGCGTGCCACTCGCGGCGCGGGCGCCTCCTATAATTCCCGGCATCGGCCCCGCCCTCGCTCGACACCCCCCCGTGAACACCACGCTCCTCTTTCATCCGTCCCCGGATGCGACCTACGGCTTCCCGCATGCGCGGCGGCTGGAGGCGCTCGCCTCCCCGCACCAGCGCATCGAGGTCTGGGACACGCCGCAGCTCGGCCGCCTGTTCACGCTCGACGGCAGGCCGATGACGTCGGTCGGCGACGAATACGTCTACCACGAATGCATGACGCACCCGGCCGCGCTGGCCCATCCGCAGCCGCGCCGGGCCCTGGTGCTCGGCGGCGGCGATGGCGGTGCCGCGCGGCAGTTGCTCAAGCATCCCTCGATCGAGCGCGTGGTGATCGCCGAACTCGACGCGGCCGTGGTCGAGATGGCGCGCCGCCACCTCGGTGCGGTGCACGAGGGCGCGCTCGACGATCCGCGCGTCGAGCTGGTGATCGGCGACGCCGCGCATTACGTGGCGCGCGGCACCTGCCACTTCGACCTGGTGGTGTTCGACCTGACGCCGCCCGACTCGCCGGCCGCCGGCCTCTACACGCGCGAGTTCCTCACGCGACTCAAGCGGATCCTCACGCCCTGCGCGGCGCTCTCGATACACCTGGGCGCGCCCGGCTTCCATGCCGAGCGGATCGCCGCGCTGGTGGCCGAGCTGCGCGCGAGCTTCGCGATGGTCGCCCCGCTGGCCGCGCCGGTGCCGCTGTACGGCGGCGAATGGCTGATGGCGGTGGCCAGCGACACGCTCGACGCGGGCGCGCTGTTCGCCCACGACGTCGAGGAGCGCCTGGCCGCGCGCGGCATCGCCGGGCTGCGCTTCTACGATGCCGAGCTGCATCCGGCCTTGTTCACCCTGCGCCGCACGCTGCGCGATACACTCGGCCTACGGCGCTGATCCGCGCCCATCGTCCCCATCCCGCAGGAGACTGTCCGATGACCGACCCACGTCCGGCCAACGTGCCCTGGTTGACACCCTATCTGGCCGTTCGCAACGCCCAGGCCTCGATCCGCTTTTATGGCGACGCATTCGGGTTCGAAACGCGCGAATTGATCGACGAAGACGGCGCGATCATGCACGTCGAGATGACCTACCACGGCCAGCTGATCCTGATGTTCGCGCCTGAGGGCGCGTTCGGCTCGACCGCGCGCACGCCGCGCAGCGCCGACAGCATGGCGCCGCAATCCTTCTACCTGTATGTCGACGACGTCGATGCCGTGCACCAGCGCGCGCTCGCGGCCGGCGGCAAGTCGCTGACCGCGCCCTGCGACCAGTTCTGGGGCGACCGCTTCGCCCAGGTCGAGGATCCGGACGGCTACCGTTGGGCACTGGCGAGGCGCATCGAAGCATGAACGGCAGCAGCACTTCTGCGGTTCCGCGCTTCTTCGTCGATGTCCCGCTGGCCGACCAGGCCAGCATCGTGCTGCATGCCGAGGTCGCGCGCCATGTCCAGGTGCTGCGTCTCGAGCCCGGCGACGCGCTGACGCTGTTCGACGGCAGTGGCGGCCAGTATCGCGCCGAGCTGGTCGAGATCGGCAAGCGCACGGCCGTGGCCCGCACGCTGGCCTTCGAGGCGCGCGAGCTGGAGACGCCCTACCGGATCACGCTCGCGCAGGGCATCGCCGGCGGCGACAAGATGGACTGGCTGATCGAGAAGGCGGTCGAGCTGGGCGTGGCCGCCGTGGCGCCGCTGTCGACCTCGCGCGGCGTGGTGCGGCTTGCCGGCGAACGCGCCGACAAGCGCGTCGCGCATTGGCAGGGCGTGGTGCGCGCCGCCTGCGAGCAATGCGGACGCAATCGTGTGCCGGCAGTGGCCGCCGTGTCCGAATACACGGCCTGGCTGGCCGCGCTGCCACCGCCGGCCGAGGGCGAATTGCGGCTGATGCTGTCGCCGCGCGCGAGCATCGCCTTCGCCGAGTTGCCGGCGCAGGCGCCGGCCGGCGAGATCCGCCTGTTGATCGGCCCCGAAGGCGGTTTGTCGCCGGCCGAGGAGGATGCCGCTCGCGAATGCGGCTTCCAGGAGATCGTGCTGGGCGCGCGCGTGCTGCGCACGGAAACGGCCGGGATGGCGATGCTGGCGGCGCTGGCCGCGCGCTGGGGCGGCTGGTAGGCCGCGAGCGAGGAAGGACGCAGGCAGCCCGGCTTGAAGGCTCGCCGCAGTGGTTTGCGCGCCGAACTGCCGCCCAGTCCGCTCAATTGCCGCGCATCTGCGTCGGAATACCCAGCGTCTCGAGGATCGGCTTCGATATCGTCTCCAGTAGCGTGCCGGGATCCGTCGCGCGCCAGCCTTCCAGGTTGCTGCCGACCAATTCCAGCGTGCCGCTGACCGGCAGCTCGATCGACGCGCCGGGGATCATCCCGGCCAGCTTCGTAGCCATCGCCGCGCGACCTTCCGCGGCGGCCTGCTCCGACCTGACGACCTGGCGCGGCATCGCCACCCGCAGCCGCTCCATCACCGGCGCGAGGTTCGCCACCTCGCAGACATAGGCGACCTGGGCGCTCGATTGCCCATCGCCGGCCGGGTCGGCATCGCGCGTCTCGCCGGTGACGCGGCAGCGCGAATGCGCGATCGCGTCCGCCACCGCCGCGAACATTGCATGCAGGGGTTCGCTCAAGGCCTCGCGCTGCGCCGGCGGCATCGATTCGGTGAGTCGCTCCGCCAGATGGCGAGGATTTTCCGCCCGTGCCTGCGCATAGGCCTGCAGATCGATCGCATCGCGGCCGCCCTCGATGCCACGCGTCGCGTCGTTTTGTATTGCTGACCTTGCGCCAGGTCGCCGTTGACGAACAGCGCGAGCAGCAACGCGGTGTTCTGGCTCGGCGAGAGCGGTGCGGCCCGAACGGGCACGGCCGCGATCCATGCCGCTCCGATGAAGGCCAGCGCGGCGCGAGACAGGATGCGCGGAATCGACATGTGGATCATGGGATGACTGCCCTGGAACCGGGCGCAAACGGGAATGGCGACCCGCCCGAGCATGCCCGAGGCAGTCGGCGGATGCAAAAAAGCCCGCGCTCGGCGGACTTTCTCACCATTGGCCGGACGGCGCCGGGACCTCGGCCCCGGCCGCTACGTTCGGCGCATTCGATTCGTCCGCTCAGGCGAACGAGTAGAACACGCGAAACGGGATCTTGCGCTCGGCCCAGAACTCGGCGGCCTCGCGGAACACGTCGAGCAGGGTCTCGCGGCCTTCCTTGTCGAACTTCTGCGCGATCGGCAGCGCCTCGAGCACGGTCACGAAACCGGGCTGCTCGCCGGCCTTTTGAACCAGGTCGGTCAGGCTGTCGTACAGCGCATCGTAGTTCTTGCCGAAATGCTTCGGGAACAGGAACGAGGTCGCGATCGTTTCCAGCACTTCCTGCTTCGACTGCGCGGTACCGCAATAGGCGAACAGGAAATGCTGTCCGAGCCGGGCCGCCTCGTCCGCGAGATCCTGGACGCGGAAGGCGCGGATCGACTGCACGAGATTGGGTCGCACGGTCGCGAAAAGACTCATAGGCTCCTCGGTTGATGAAAGCTCCGGGCAGTCCGGTCGCAAGGGTGCCGCCTCCGCCACGGCATCGCCCTGGGCGACCGCGCGCAGCTGCATCACTTGCAACAGGTTGCCGTCGCCGGCTGCGAACAGGTCCGCCGCAGCCGACGTATCGTGCGCGTAGGTGGTGTCGCTCATGCCGATCATCTCGAAATCATTCAACAATACGGTTAAAACTGGTGTAGTGGTCGTGGAGTAGTAACAGTTGTCGACCCGTCGCAGCGGCCCGCCGCAGACAATCCGCTTCGCGCCGCGATTGCGCGCGCGGGGCGTCGGCACCGTGTACTCATGGTAATAGCCGCGCCGCATCTTCGGCAGGATGCGCTCGAAGTTGCCGAACACGACACCGTCTTTCGAATACGGATAGGGGCCGCCTGAAGCAATCAGCCCGAGCGTCGTCACGGCTTCGCGTGGCAGCGCGGAAGTCGCAATCGTACCGACCGCCGCACTCGTGGGCGCGATTTCCCGTGCGTAGGCGGAAGAAACCGGACCGCCCGCCGGCAAGCCGGCGCTACCCAGTGCGATGAGCGCGAAGACGGACGCGAGCGCGCCGTTGCAGAGCCACTTGCGTGTCATGAACCGGGGTTCCCGCTGTTAAATCTCTTCGGGTCCTATTCCCCGCCGCTTGCGGCGTAGACTTTGGGGGATGAGCGAATACATCCACAAGAGTC
>JAYFRU010000180.1:0-6608 GCA_040946965.1 Burkholderia sp.
GCGCGGCGAGCCGCTCGGCCTCGATGCGGGTCTGGCTGTCCTGCGCGCTCAGCAGCTGCGATTGTGCCGCCAGCACGTTCACGTAGTCGGTCAGCCCGCGCTTGAAGCCCTGGTGCGAGAGATCGAAGGTGCGGCGCGTGAGCGCCACCGAGCGGGCAGCATCCTCGCGCTGCGTGTCGAGCGAGCGGATCCGCACCACGTTGTCGGCGATATCCTTGAGCGCCGAGACCAGCGTCTGGTTGTACTGGTCGACGGCCTCGTCGTAGCCGGCCGAGGCGGCGCCGAGCTGCGCGCGCAGGCGGCCGCCCTCGAAGATCGGCAGCGTGATGGCGGGCCCCGCCGACCAGCCGCCGTTCATCGAACGCAGGAAACCGGCGAAGGCCGAGCCGACGCCGAAGCCGCCCAGCGAGGCAAGCAGGTCGACATTCGGGTAGAACTGAGCCTTGGCCACGTCGATGCCGCGCGCCTGCGCGTCGACCAGCCAGCGCGCGGCCACCACGTCGGGGCGCCGGCCGATCAGTTCGGCGGGCAGCGCCGAGGGCAGGCTGGCCGGGGTATCGAGCGCGAGCTTGGGGCGCGTCAAAGTGTCGCCCGCGCCGGGGCCCTTGCCGGCCAGGGCGGCGAGCTGGTGGCGGCCGAGCTGCACCGCCTCCTGGTAGCTGTCGATCTGGCGCGAATAGTCGGGCAGCGGCGATTCGGCCTGGCTCACTTCGAGCTGGGTGCCGATGCCGGCGCGCAGGCGCTTCTGAGCGAGCTGGATCAGCTCGCTCTGGCGGTTGTAGGTTTGCTGCGCGATATCGAGCAGGGCGAAATTCTTCGCGAAGTCGATATAGGCGCGCACCACGTTGGCCTCCAGCTCGAGGCGCGCCGCGCGTTCGTCGGCGGCCTGGGCGCGGGCCGCGTCGAGTGCGCGCTCGGCGTTGTTCTTGTCCTTGCCCCAGAGATCGAGGTGATAGGACAGGTTCAGCGTGCCGGTGTTGTTCCAGCTATTGGTGTTGGCGAGCGTGCCGGGGCCGTAGTAATAGTCGTCGGGCCAGTGCTTGCGTTGCAGGGCCAGTTCGCCGTCGAGTTGCGGGAACTCGTCGGCGTGCGCGATGCGCGCCGCCGCCTGCGCCTGGCGCACGCGCGCCTGCGCGGCGGCCAGCGACGGATTGCCGGCCTGGGGGGCCGCGATCCAGCCGTCGAGCTGCGGATCGCCATAGGCGCGCCACCAGTCGGCGCTGGGCCAGCCCGCGTCGCGGTTGGCCGCGCGGATCGCGGCGCCCGCATCCAGCGTGGCAGGGTCGACGCGCGTTGCTTGCGGTGCAACATTGCCCATGCTCGCGCATCCGGCCATTGTTAATGAGATTGCAAGAACCGCAAGTGCGAGCGTCCCTTTTGTTACCGGAGACTGCACGATTTTCTCCCGTTCGGATAAAGATGATTCGGAAGCGATTATATTTTTTCGCTTATTGATGGGTAAGCCGGTAAGGGTGCAAGGAATCTTTACGGATATTGAGATAATATTTCTGCGGCTCTGTGCAACAATCTGCCCGCATTGAAGGGGGAATCAGTATGGATACGCTTCAGAACATGCGTGTGTTCATGCGCGTGGTCGATGCGGGCAGTTTCACCGCGGCCGCCCAGCAGCTCAATTCGACGACCGCCTACGCCTCGCGGGCGGTATCGGACCTGGAAGCGCATCTGCGCACGCGCCTTATGAATCGCACCACGCGGCGCATCGCGCTGACCGAGGCCGGCGAACGCTACCTGCAGCGCTGCGAGCAGATCCTGGCCTATGTCGACCAGGCCGAGGCCGAGGCCAGCGACGCGCATGCGCGGCCCGCCGGCAAGCTCAAGGTGCATTGCATGACCAGCATGGGCCAGCACTACACGGTGCCGCTCGCGGCGCGCTACCGGCAGCGCTACCCGGAGGTGCAGGTGGACCTGACGCTGGCGCAGCGGCTGCCCGACCTGCTCGACGAGGGTTTCGACGTGTCGATCGTGGTCGGCCGCGAACTGCCCGATTCGGGGTTGGTATCGCAGCGGCTGGGCGAGACCTTCAGCGTGGTCTGCGCCTCGCGCGATTACCTGGAGCGGCACGGCGTGCCTCGCCAGCCCAGCGATCTCGACGCCCATACCTGCCTGGGCATGGTGGCGCCGGGTTTCCAGTGGGACGTATGGACCCTGCTCGGGCCCAAGGGCGAGGAGACCCTGTCGGTCGCCTCGCCGCCGTTCAGCGTCAATGTCGCCGAAGCGCTGGCGGTGGCGATCCGCGAGGGGATGGGCGTCGGCGTGCTGCCGCTCTATACCGCGATCACCGGCCTGCGCAACGGCGATTTCGTGCGCGTGATGCCCGCCTACCGCTCGCACATGATGAACATCTACGCGCTTTACCCCTCGCGCCAGTACCTGGATGCCAAGATCCGCACCTGGGTCGATTTCATGCGCGAATCGCTGCCGGCCACGCTCGAGGCGGATATCACGGCGCTCGAGCAATTTACCCACGAAACCTGAATAGAGGGGACCGTCGAAAACCGTTCGGACGCGCCACGGCGGTGGCCTGACGTTTGTTTGCAGTGAAGCAACATTTTTTTACGCTTGAAACGCGCGGGGTTTGCTACTGTTGAGTCATTGAATCGATGCACTGACGGAGAAAGACAATGAACGCGCACTGGGTGATGTTGGGTCTCGCGGCCGTGATCGGCTGGGCGGGTATCGTGGCGGCGCGCGATCTGCTGCGCGACGGGATGCGGCGCCAGTTGGTGCCGGTGCGGGTGCGCCACGATTCGCAGCGCTTCGATGCGCGTCGGTCGTCGCGCTACTGAACCAGGCGCGGGTTCGAAGATGTTTCAGGCTGTGACGACGGCGAGCGGGCTGGAAGTTCGGCCGGGTTGAGCGTCGTCGCGGCGGCAGGATCCTGCCGGATTGGCAAGACGGGCGTGCTTCTCGCACGCCCGTTTGTCGTTTACGGCGCCGCTTCGTCCCTCAGGCTTCCAGCCTTACCACCTTGTCCCAGGCGAAGGCCGGATTCTCGCGCTCGCCCGTCCTGCGCCGGATATAGCCGCGCGGATTGCAGACCACGCGCGTGCCGCTCGCGCTCGTGTAGTCGAAGGAGGTATGCGTGTGGCCGTGGATCCACAGGGCGACGGGCGGCGCGACCAGGGTTTCCAGGTCGGAAATGAAGCCGGCCGAGACGATTTCGTTCGCGTAGCGCTCGGCCAGGCTCGCGCGATGGGGCGCGTGATGCGTGACGACGATAGTCGCGCCGGCCCAGGGCCTGGCCAGCTCCGCCGTCAGCCAGGCGCGCGAGGCGCGATGCAGCGCCAGCGTGTCGGCGGGCGTCAGGGCTCGCGAAGCTTGCGTCGCGAGGGGGCCGTGCGCTGGACCGGCGTCGGCGTCCGGTGCCCAGTCAACCTGGATCGCGCCGTTGAAATCGAACATCGCGCGTGCGCAGGCTGTCATCGCCTCGGCGCGGCGCGCCTGGTCGGCGCCATATAGCGCGAAATCGGTCCAGAGCGTGGTGCCGAGCACGCGAAAGCGCCCGTCCGGCGCATGGTAGACGTCGCGATTCAGGTAATGGACCTGACCGAGCGTGCGCGCGGTGTCGCGCATCGCGGTCTCGAGCGCGCCGAAGTCGCCGTCATAGTATTCGTGGTTGCCGGGCACGTAGACCACCGGCACCTCGGCGTCGAAGGTCTCGGCGGCCCAGCGCAGGCCTTCCGCATGATTGTGGATATCGCCGGCCAGCACCACCAGGTCGGCCGCCGCGCCCGGGATCGCCTCGGGGGTGTTGCCTTCGAGATGGAGATCGGACAGCACGCGCACGCAGATCGACATGAGGGCTCCTGGTGACGGTCGCGGTATCGAGGGAAGCGGCGGCAGGGCGGGGCGCGGGTTTTGCCGCGTGCGCCGCGCCGCCTGCCGGGTCAGCGCAGCACCTTGCCCGGGTTCAGCAGGTTGTGCGGATCGAGCGCGCGCTTGAGCGTTTTCATCAGTTCGATCTCGACCGGCGACTTGTAGCGTTGCGCATCATCGATCTTCAACTGCCCGATGCCGTGCTCGGCGCTGATCGCGCCGTGATGGCGATGCACGTTGTCGTAGACGACGCGATTGATCGGCTTCTGGAATTCGACGAGGAAGGCCTTCGGGTCGCCGCCCTCGGGCGTCTGCACGTTGTAGTGCAGGTTGCCGTCGCCGAGGTGGCCGAAGGTGACCATCCGCGCGCCCGGGGCGACCTGCTGGATCGCCGCGTCGGTTTCGTCGATAAAACGCGCGATCGAGGAGATCGGCACGGCGATGTCGTGCTTGATATTGAGCCCCTCGTCGGCCTGCGCGAGCGGGATGTGCTCGCGCAGGTCCCAGAACGCGCGCGACTGCGCCAGGTTTTCCGCCACCACCGCATCGACCACCAGCCCCGCGTCGAAGGCCTCGGCCATCATCGATTCGAACAGCGTGCGCGCATGCGCCTCGCTCTCGTTGTCGGACAGCTCGAGCAAGACCGTCTGCGAATGGGTGGTCGAGAACGGGTAGCGCAGCTGCGGGTAGTGCTTGCCGACCAGCCGCATGCAGAAGTCGGACATTAGCTCGAAGCCGGTCAGCAGCGGGCCGGCGCAACGCTGGGCCAGCGCCAGGAAGTCGAGCGCGGCATGCGGCGATTCGAGCGCGGCGAGTGCCGTGACCTGGACGGCCGGACGCGGGTGCAGCTTCATCACGGCGGCCGTGATGATGCCCAGCGTGCCCTCGGCGCCGATATAGAGATCGCGCAGGTCGTAGCCGGTGTTGTCCTTGCGCAGGCCGCGCAGGCCATGCCAGATCTCGCCTTGCGGCGTGACCACCTCCAGGCCCAGGCACAGCTCGCGCGTGTTGCCGTAGCGCAGCACGGCCGTGCCGCCGGCATTGGTCGAGAGGTTGCCGCCGATCGTGCAACTGCCTTCGGCCGCCAGGCTCAGCGCGAACAGGCGCCCGGCCTCCTGGGCACGCGCCTGTACCTCGGCGAGGATCACGCCGGCCTCGACCGTGATGGTGTTGTTGTGCGCGTCGAGCTCGCGCACGCGATTCAGGCGTGCCAGGCTCAGCATCGCCTGGGTGCCGCTGTCGTCGGGCGTGGCGCCGCCGGCCAGGCCGGTGTTGCCGCCCTGCGGCACGATCGCGACGCGGTGCTCGGCGGCCAGCCGCACGATCGCCGCCACCTCGTCGGTGCTGCCGGGGCGCAGTACCGCGCAGGCCGTGCCGCGATAGCGCTTGCGCCAGTCGGTCAGGAACGGCGCGGTGTCGTGCGCGTCGCTCAGCACATGGTCCGCGCCGATCGCGGCGCGGCAGGCATCGAGGAAGGCGGAGGAAGTGGTCATCGCAGGAATCTCGAAAGGGAGGGGCGCGGCGTCAGGGGCGGCGGCCGCGCGCGGGTTCCTGATTGTCGGCCGCTTGGGCGGGCCTTGCGCTGACGCCGGGGCGGGTGTCTCCATCCAGCGCCTCGGTTCGTTTTGCGGCTTGCTTCGCAGCCTGCTTCGAAGCCTGTTTCGCCGTGCGCTTGAACGGCGCCACATAAGCCAGCGCGGCCGCGAAGAAGCCGGCCGCCAGCAGCAGCTCGAGCCAGCCGAGCCGCGCCGACAGCCCGCAGTCGGTCATGCCGCGCACCACGCCCTCGGCGACATAGAGCAGGATCAGCATCGACGCCCACACGCTGCGCCGCCACACGCCCGACAGCATGAGCGCGAGCGGCACCGCCTTGAGCATCAGAGCCGAGCCGCCGGGCCGCAGCGGCGCGAGCCACAGCTCCTAGGCGATCGACAGCGCGATCAGCGCGGCCAGGCAGCCGGCCGCGGTCAGCGCGTATGCGGGGCGGGCGGCGGCCGGGGCGTTCATTGCGGATCGGCCAGGCGCAGCGCGGCACGTGCCATTCGGTTGCCGAGCGCGACGGCCAATGCCTTCTCGTCGGCCGAGATGCCCTGGCGCGAGGCCGGCGCGCCGCTGCGCGCGTGGTGCGAGGCGCCGTAGGGCGTGCCGCCGCCGTCGGTGGTGGTCAGCGCGCTTTCGGCATAGGGGATGCCGACGATCAGCATGCCGTGGTGCAGCAGTGGCAGCATCATCGAAAGCAAGGTCGATTCCTGGCCGCCGTGCAGGCTGCCGGTGGAGGTGAACACGCAGCCGGGCTTGCCGGCCAGCGCGCCTGACAGCCATTGCGGCGTGGTGCCGTCGAGGAAATACTTGAGCGGCGCGGCCATGTTGCCGAAGCGGGTCGGCGAGCCGAGCGCAAGGCCCGCGCACTCCTCGAGATCGCGCAGCTCCGCGTAGGGCGGGCCATCGGACGGAATCTCGGGCGAGGTGGCCTCGCAGACGGTGGACACGGGCGGCACGGTGCGGATCCGCGCCTGCGCGCCGGGCACCGCGTCGATGCCGGCGGCGATCGCCAGGGCCAGCTCGCGCGTTGCGCCGTGACGGCTGTAATAGAGCACCAGGATGTCTTGAGGCATTGATTTTAAAGGAAAAATTTCAGGTATGTTAGAGCCTGTGTACTGCCAATGTGTACTGAAAGTTAGAGGCCAGTTCAAATGCGGCGGCTCCGGTTTTTCTAGACACGGATTTGGGGTAAAGCACATCATCCAAACCGGAGTCTGAGAGGTTGAACA
>JAYFRU010000181.1:0-6548 GCA_040946965.1 Burkholderia sp.
GCCTCTGGCTAACACTTCCCCTTGTCAGGCGTGTAGAGGACTTTCACCTCCAAGTGTGTGCGCCCAGCCGGGCGCACAGAAAAATGCCCCCGCAAGGCGGGGGCATGATCGACAGGCACCGAGGCGGGCGGCTCAGACGCCGCGCCAGGCTCCTTCGCGTTCGAAGGCATGACGCGCCTGGATCAGCGTGGTCTTGGCCGCGCGCGCGTCACCGGCCAGCTTCAGCAGCGCGCCGAGCTGCGAGGGCTGCTTCGCGAGTTCGCGCAGGATCGGCAGGATGGTGGTGGTGCCGTCGTCGCGCAGGCCGGCTGTGGCCACTCTCGGCAGGGTCCGCCAGGACGGATCGACGATCGCGCGGCACACCGCGAAGGGCACGCCGCGCGCCGCCGCGAAGGCACCGGCGATGTGCGATTCCATGTCGACGGCGAGCGCGCCGTGGCGCGCGTGCAGCGCGACCTTCTGCTGCGCGTCGACCACCGGCGCGCCGACCGCCGCGATCCGCCCGAGCCGCAGGTTCGGCACCACCGGGGTGCCGCGCAGCGCGGCCACCAGCCGGCGGTTCCAGCCGGCATCGGTGCGCACCTCGCCGAACGGGCCGTCGATCGCCTCGGCGATCACCAGCGCGCCCGGCGCGAGATCAGGCGCGAGGCCGCCCGCCGTGCCGAAGCTGATGATGCCCGAGCAGCCGCGCTCGACCGCTTCCGACAAGGCATGCTCGAGCCGGTCCGCACGCGCCGCATAGACGGTCTCGACGCCTTGGCCGCACGCGATCTTCGCCTCGAAGGCCATGCCGGTGACGGCGATCACCGGCGCCTGGGGAGTCTGGGTCGCCATCCTCACATCCCGACCGTCACGCGCGTGGTGCCGGCGCGCTTGAGGCTGCGGTAGCGCGCCAGCGCCCACAGCGGGAAGAACTTGCGATAGCCGTGGTAGCGCAGGTAGAACACGCGCGGGAAGCCGGTCGCGGTGAAGCGCGTCTCGTCCCACAGCCCGTGCGAGCGCTGCTCGGCGATCAGCCAGTCGATGCCGCGCGCGACCGCCGCGTGGTCCACCTCGCCGGCCGCCATCAGGCCGAGCAGAGCCCAGGCGGTCTGCGAGGCGGTGCTGGTGGCCGGCTCGTAGCCGCGATAGTCGAGCTTGTAGCTGGTGCCGTCCTCGCCCCAGCCACCGTCGGCATTCTGGATCGACAGCAGCCACTGCGCGGCGCGCTTCACGCGCGGATCGTCGTGGCCGAGGCCCGCCGCGTTCAGTGCGCCGAGCGCGCTCCAGGTGCCGTAGATGTAGTTCATGCCCCAGCGGCCGTACCAGCTGCCGTCGGCCTCTTGCTCGGCGAGCAGATAGTCGAGCGCGCACTGCGCGGGCTGGCTGTTGACGCCGGTCTCGCCGAGCTGCGCGAGCATCGACAGGCAGCGCCCCGAGACGTCGGCGGTGGGCGGATCGAGCAGGGCGCCGTGATCGGAGAAGGGGATGTTGTTCAGGTAGTGATGGGTGTTCTCGGGCTCGAACGCGCCCCAGCCACTGTCGCTGCTCTGCATGCCGACCACCCATTCGCGGGCCCGCGCGATTGCGTCGCGGTCGACGTCCGATTGCGTGAGCCGCGCCGCGCGGTCCATCGCCAGCACCACCACGGCGGTGTCGTCGACGTCGGGGTAGTGCGGGTTCGCGTACTGGAAGGCCCAGCCGCCGGGACGCACGTGCGGGCGGCGCGAGATCCAGTCGCCGCGCACGTCGAGGATCTGCAGCGGGCGCAGCCATTCGAGGCCGCGCAGCGCGGCGGCCTCGGCACGCGGCTCGCCGGTCTCGAGCAGCGCGTGCGCGGCCAGCGTGGTGTCCCAGACCGGCGACAGGCAGGGCTGGCAATAGGCTTCGTCGCTCTCGTCGTCCTTGATCACCAGCAGCTTGTCGAGAGAGCGGCGCGCGATCGCGCGATTCGGGTGGTCCTCGGGATAACCGAGCGCGGCGTACATCATCACGGAGTTCGCCATCGCCGGGTAGATCGCGCCGAGGCCGTCCTCGCCGTTCAGACGCTCGTCGACGAACTGCACGGCCTGGCGGATCGCGCGTTCGCGCGAGTAGCGCGGGAACAGCCCGTCGGTCAGGCGCAGCAGGCCGTCCACGCCGCGGAACAGCAGGAACCACCCGGCGCTCTGGTGACCCTGCCTGGGCAGCAGGCCGGTGTTGACGGGTGGGTTGACGAACAGCTCGTCGACGCGCACGCCCAGCGGGTTCTTCGCCAGCGGGCGTTTCGCGTTCAGCACTAGCAGCGGCACGATCACGGTGCGCGCCCAGTACGAGACCTTCGACAGGTGGAACGGGAACCACTGCGGCAGCAGCATGATCTCGACCGGCATCATCGGCACCGCGAACCAGGGCACCACGCCGAACAGCGCGAGCTGGATCCGCGTGAAGACGTTCGACATCTCGGCGCCGCCCATCGCGTGGATCGCCTGGCGCGCGCGCACCATGTGCTCGGCCTCGACGTCGTCGCCGATCATCTTCAGCGCGAAGTAGGCCTTCACGCTCGCGCTGACGTCGGGCGCGCCATCCGTGAACAGCGGCCAGCCGCCGCCCGGCAGCTGGATGCGCTGCAGGTAGCGGCCGATCCGGCGCTCGAGTTCCGCGTTCGGCGTCTCGCCGAGGTAATGGACCAGCAGCACGTATTCGGCCGGGATCGTCGCGTCGGCCTCGAGCTCGTAGACCCAGTGGCCGTCGGCCTGCTGCGCGGCCAGCAGCGCGTCGGTCGCGCGCGTGACCGCAGTGTCGAGTTCGGCGGCGGCTTGCTCGGCAGCAGGGGCTGCGGGCGTGGCCGGTGCTGTCGGTGCTGTCGGTGCCGCCGGTGCCGCCGGTGCCGCAGGTGCATGATCGGCAACGGTCGGCGTCGCGTCCCGCGCGGCCGTGACAGCCGGCGAGGAAGGCGCGTTCGCTGCCCCGGCGGCGGGCGACGGCGTGGCGCTCGGCGTCGCGTCGTCCGGCGTGGTCGAGTCGGTGAGATCGTTCATCGGTCCCTCTCTTGTCATGCGGCGCGTGCGTTGTTACCCGAAGGCACGCCCCGTCGATCGACGCGGGCAGGGCGGCGGCCAGCGCGCCCGCGAACAGCGAAACCGGCCGGCACGAAGGCGGGGCCGAACGTTTCAGGTTCCGGCAGGGCGCGCGCCAAGGCAGCCAGCCCGCCGGTCGGAACGTCGGATGCGCGGCCGGCAGCATCGGCACGGCGCAACATCCGGTGATAGCGGGCACTTACCTCACAGTGCTCCGCGCACGCGTACGGCGGGCAGCCATACGACGTGATGGGCGATCCGCCGATCGCCCGGGCATGCATCGACATCGGATCAGAAAAACGCGTAACGCAACGCGATCAGCATCATCCGCAGGCGCGGCTTGCGCAGCGGCGCGCGCGGCGCGGCAAAGCCGCGTGCCATCGCGGCCTCGAGTATGCAGCGATAGGCGCCGGACATGATGCGCGGCGCCTTGACCTGCGCGCGCGGCACGCCGTCCATGATCGTGTCGGCGCGCGCGAAATGCGCCAGCGCGCGCTCCGTCAGCGTCGCGCAGACGCCCGGCAGCGCCGGATGTGCGGCGATCGACAGCGGATCGGTCACCGGAATGCCCTCGCGTTCGAGCAGTTCGCGCGACAGATAGCAGCGGTTGATGCCGGCATCCTCGTCGATGTCACGCAGGATGTTGGTCAGCTGCAGCGCGCGGCCGAGGTGATGCGCCAGCTCGATGCCGGGCGCTTCCTGCATGCCGAAGATCCGCACCGACAGCCGGCCCGCCGAGCTCGCCACGCGATCGCAATAGAGATCGAGCGTCGCGTCGTCGGGCGCGCAGATGTCCTCGGCGGCGTCCATCGCCATGCCGTCGATCGTGTCGTGGAAATCCTCGCGCTTGAGCCCGAACTTGCGGATTTCCTCGGTGAGCGGCGCCAGCGAGGCGCGCGGCTTGCCGGCATAGCAGGCGTCGATGTCGGCGCGCCAGCGGTCGAGCCCGGCGGCGCGCTCCTCGCGCGAGCCGCCGTCATCGGCGATATCGTCGACGGCGCGGCAGAACGCATACACCTGGAACATGGCGTCGCGCTGCGCGGCCGGCAGGATCCGCATCGCGCGATAGAAGGAGCTGCCCGATGAGACGGCAGCGGCGTCGGTTTGGGTTTCGTCCACGACTAAATTGGAAACGGCCAAGACGAGCTCCGCTAAGACACCCTCGCGGGCGATGAAAACAGCCATGCCCGGCGGGGGATGGAGAGGCTTGCGAGATGCGCGAACGATACGCGCAGACAGGCTTGATTGGCCGATGTTTGGCCGGAAATGGCGGCAAGTATAGCAATGTTTGACACCCGCTGCCGCTCGCAGGCCCCGCAGGCGAGACAGCCTAGGCGAACACCACGTCGCGTTGCAGGTCGAGGGCGATCAGCCCCATCGCGCGGGCCAGTTGCAGCACCTGGCGGCGGTCCAGCCGCGAGCCCATGAAGCTGGTGACCTGGCCGTCGTGCTCCACGGTGAACTGGAACAGCGCGCCGCCTTCACCGAACCAGGTGCCCGGCACGGATTCGGACTCGCGCCAGGCCAACCCATCGATCACGCGCCCGATCGCATCGCGGATCGTCTCGCTCAACGCGATCGACGGCGCGACGTCACCGAGGTCGTCGAGCGAGTAGGGGCCAGGCGTCGCGGGGCGGCGATAGAACAGGCCGTCGGTATTCATGAGGCGCGGTCATGACGGGGCACACCAGAAATTAGCGCGAGAACCCTGCTGAATGGAATAGGGAACGGTTCCGGCTGTGGCGTCGCCGTAACAGTTTGAGCACGATGAAAGCCGTTTGTCATGCGAAGCCCCCCGTTCCGAGGCATTGACGGGCCGATCGTCGCACGACATATCAGACTGATCTGAAATTGGCGCAAGACATGTCAGCGGGCGCCCACATCGCCAAGCGGCAGCGTCGCGACAAGGTGGGTCGCTTTCTGGCACCATCGTGTCGCGGCGGTCATGGCCGCGCATCCGGGCAGGCCGTCCCGGCAAAAAAAACATAACTTCGATCAGGAGACCGTCGTGAGCCATCCCGACATCGATACCCGTTCGCGCGGCGCCGCCGCACCGCTGCCCTTGGTGCTGGTGCACGGTGCCTGGCATGGCGCCTGGGCCTACGAGCGCCTGAGCGCGGCGCTCGCGGCACGCGGCCATGCGAGCCTCGCGCGCAACCTGCCCGCGCACGGCATCAATGCGCGCTACCCGGTGGCGTTCTGGCAGGCCGATGCGCAAGCGCTGGCCCAGAGCCCTCGCCGGTGGCCGCCACCACGCTCGACGATTACACCGAGCAGGTGCTGCACGCAATCGATGCCGCCCGCGCGCTCGGCCACCCGCGCGTGGTGCTGGTCGGCCACAGCATGGGCGGCGTGGCGATCACGGCTGCGGCCGAGCGGGCGCCGGAGCGGATCGCGGCGCTGGTCTACCTGGCCGCGTTCATGCCCGCCTCGGGCGTGCCGGGCCTCGACTACGTGCGCGCCCCCGAGAACCACGGCGAAATGCTGGCCTCGCTGATCTGCGCGAGCCCGCGCGCGATCGGCGCGCTGCGCATCAACCCGGCCAGCCGCGACGCGGCCTATCTCGCCACGCTGAAGCAGGCGCTGTTCGAGGATGTGGACGAGGCGACCTTCCGCGCTGTGGCGCGGCTGATGTCCTCGGACGTGCCGAGCGCGCCGTTCGCCACTCCGATCGCGACCACGGCCGAGCGCTGGGGATCGATCGAGCGCCACTACGTGACCTGCGCCGAGGACCTCGTGATCCTGCCGGCGCTGCAGCGGCGCTTCATCGCCGAGGCCGACGCCTTCCTGCCCGAACGGCCGACGCGCGTCCACGGGCTCGACAGCAGTCATTCGCCGTTCCTGTTGCAGCCCGATGCGCTCGCCGAACTGCTGGCGGGCATCGCGCGCGGCGCGGCGGCCCGAGGCCCCTGATGCACCGATCAGGCGGCCGGCGCCTGCGAGTCGTTTACGATGACGATCATTCGATAACAGGCCGACGCACGCTGCACCTCCCTCCACCATGAAGCCCCTCCGGCACGACGCCTCACGCCCCGCGTCCGCCGCCACGGACTGGCAGGACGACGACGCGTCGTTTCCGACGGGCGCGCCCGAGCACGATTTCGCAGTACGCCGCGTCACGCTGATCGTGCTGCCCTGCGTCTATGTCGCCGTGATGGCCTACAACGACCTGCGCACGCGCGAAGCGACGGCTCGCGACGTCGCCATGCGCACCGTGCGCGTGGCCGAGGAGCATGCGCTCAAGGTGTTCGACCTGACCGAGACGCTCGACGCGCGCATCGTCGACCTGGTCCAGGATCTCGACGACGAGGCCGTGCGCCAATTGGAAGCCGACATCCACGACACGCTCAACACCATCGGCGGCGGTTATCCGCAGGTGGCGGCGGTCTCGATCTTCGGCGCGAGCGGCATGCTGCTCGCCAACTCCCTCTACTAAGTGTTCACGAAAAACTGGTTTGAAATTTGGTTCCATAGCCAGCCAGTAGATCGGCCAGTTCAGCGTCGATGGTT
>JAYFRU010000182.1:0-6542 GCA_040946965.1 Burkholderia sp.
CCAGCGCTCGAACTGCGCCAGATCGCGGCCGTTGGGGTCGGCCAACGCGTGGCGGAAGTAGTCGCAAATTAACGCCATGGCCTCCTGGGCCTCCAAAAATATGTACAAAGAGCCCCCCCACACCCCCCGGTACGGCGAATTACGCCAGCGCGGAGGCGCGGCGGCGGCGCAGGAAATCGCCGATCGAGCTGACCACGTCGGGCTTGCCCGCGTTGCCGGGGATGTACGGGCTCCACGGCTGGGCGCGCACCGTGGTCTTGGTGCGCCAGACCACGTTGAACTGCCCGTCGGCGCGGATCTCGCCGATCATCACCGGCTTGTGCAGATGGTGGTTGCCGTCCATCTCCAGCACGAAGCCCGAGGGCGCGTTGAACTTCTGGCCGATCATCGCCGCGCGCACCTTGTCGACGTCCGTGCTCTTGGCCTTCTCGACCGCCTGCTTCCACATGTGGATGCCGACGTAGGTCGCCTCCATCGGGTCGTTGGTCACGCGCTTGGCACCGCCGGGCAGGTTGTTCTTCTTGACCCAGTCCGCGAACATCGCCTTGAACTTGGCGTTCTCCGGGTTGCGCAGCGACATGAAGTAGTTCCAGGCGGCCAGGTTGCCGACCAGCGGCTTGGTGTCGATGCCGCGCAGCTCCTCCTCGCCGACCGAGAAGGCCACCACCGGCACGTCGGTGGCCTTGAGGCCCTGGTTGCCGAGCTCCTTGTAGAAGGGCACGTTCGAGTCGCCGTTGATGGTCGAGATCACGCAGGTCTTGCCGCCCTGCGAGAAGGTGCGGATGTTCGCGACGATGGTCTGGTAGTCGCTATGTCCGAAGGGCGTGTAGACCTCCTGAATATCCGCGTCCTGCACGCCTTTCGATTTCAGGAAGGCGCGCAGGATCTTGTTGGTGGTGCGCGGATAGACGTAGTCGGTGCCGAGCAGGAAGAAGCGCTTGGCGCCGCCGCCCTCGGCGCTCATCAGGTATTCGGTGGCCGGGATCGCCTGCTGGTTGGGCGCCGCGCCGGTATAGAACACATTGCGCGACATCTCCTCGCCTTCGTACTGCACCGGGTAGAACAGCAGGCCGTTCAGCTCCTCGAACACCGGCAGCACCGACTTGCGCGACACCGAGGTCCAGCAGCCGAACACCGCCGCCACCTTGTCCTGGGTCAGCAGGCCGCGCGCCTTCTCGGCGAACAGCGGCCAGTTCGAGGCCGGATCGACCACCACCGGCTGCAGCTGGCGGCCCATCACGCCGCCGGCCTTGTTGATCTCCGCGATGGTCATCAAGACGGTGTCTTTCAGCGAGGTCTCGGAAATCGCCATCGTGCCCGACAGCGAGTGCAGCACGCCAACCTTGATCGGCCCCTTGTCCTCGGCGTGCGCGAGCGGCAGGCGCCCCGCCAGCGTGAGTGCACCGGCCATCGATCCGATCTTCAACAGACTGCGACGCTTCATCGAGTTCCCCTTGACGTGTTGGCATGGTTGCGCCGACCCGGCGCGTCGAGGAGCGATAACGCAAGGCATGTGCCAGGCGAGCCTGGAATCTTGTCGCGACGGGGCTCGGCACGGCTTTCTGTTCGCTCCGCGAGCCGTCCCGGTGCAGGCGGCCGGCGCGCGGATGGGCCGTGGCGGTGCAAGCGCGCGGCCGATCGTGGTGCATCGGCGGGCGATGCACAGCCGGCGATCATGCGTGTGCGCGATGCGTGCGGCGCCCGCACGTTCGGGACGCATCGTACGCACCGCGCTGTATCGAGGAGGGGAAAAGGAGGGCAGGCGCCCCGTGCCCGGGCATCGGCGGCGCACAAAAACAAACGCCGCAGCCTGGACGGCAGCGGCGTTGGGGGAGCGAGGCGGCTTGGCGCTTCAGCCCGCGCCGGGGCCGGCGCTCGCCCGGCGGATCAGTAGCGCGGGATGGCCGGATCGACGTCGCGCGACCAGGCGTCGATGCCGCCCTGCAGGTTGTAGAGCCTGGTGAAGCCGCGCGATTCGAGGAACATCGCGACCTGCGCGCTGTGCATGCCGTGGTGGCAGACGCAGACGATCTCGGCTTCGTCGTCGAGCTCCTCGCTGCGCGCGGGAATCTGCTGCATCGGGATCGACACGCTGCCCGCGATGCTCGCGGTGGCGATCTCCCAGGGTTCGCGCACGTCGAGCACGAGCGGCGCGGGGCGGGACGAATCGGCCAGCCAGGCGGCCAGGGCGGGGGCGGTCAGGATCTGCATCGGCATGAGGATATCGGTGTGGCGTGGATCAGAACTTGAAGCGCGAGGGCGCCATCGCGTTGACGAGGTGGTCGACGTAGGTCTCGAACACGTCGGCGACGCGGAACTGCTTGTCGTCGATGCGCGTGATGATCTGCGCCTTCATGACCGGGCGCGAGCCGACGAAGGCGGCCAGCCGGCCGCCCACCTTCAACTGCTCGAGCAGTTCCTGCGGCACCACCGGCAGGCCGCCCGAGACGCAGATCACGTCGTAGGGGCCCTTCTCCGGCAGGCCGCGCGCGGCGTCGGCCAGCACCACCTCGGCATTGCTTACGCCGTTGTTGCGGAGGTTGTCGGCGGCGAACTGCACCAGGGCCGGGTCGATGTCGACCGTCACCACGTGCTGGCCGCGATGGGCCAGCAGCGCGGCCATGTAGCCCGAGCCGGCGCCGATCTCGAGAATGCTTTCGTGCTTCTTGACCGCCAGCTCCTGCAGCGTGCGCGCCTCGACGCGCGGGGCCAGCATCTTCTGGCCGCCCGGCAGCGGCAATTCCAGATCGGCAAAGGCCAGATCACGGTAGACGCTCGGCACATACAGCTCGCGCTTGACGACCGACAGCAGGCTCAGGACCTCAGGGTCCAGCACTTCCCAAGGCCGGATCTGCTGTTCGATCATGTTGAAACGCGCATTGTCGATGTTCATGGTGGTCTTGCCGCAGGGCGGCCGTCAGCGGGGAAATTGAGTGACCGATTGTACCAAACGCCTCGCCACCACTGCGCCCGAACGCGGCGGTGCCATGCCCCCGCGCAAGGCCGGGCGGTGCTCGGGAAGGCGGGGCAGCGTGGCAAACGGGCGGCGGCTCGGCGCCGAAGAGGGCTGTCTCAGCCCTTGGCCTTGCGGATCTTGTCCTCGAAGGCCTCGTCGAGCTTGCTGGCCTTGCGCGGCGCCGGCGGCGACAGGCTGTTGACGAAGGCCACGAACTCGTCGGCCGGCAGCGGCGCGCAGAGCTTCTCGAGGCTGCCGCTGGCACGGTCGGTCAGGTAGAACAGGTCGCCCGGCACGCTGACGGCGGCATAACGCGGATTGCCGGTGCGGGTCTTGAGGCGTTCGACCGCGTAGGTCGCTTTGGTCGTGCGCATGGTGGAACGTGGAAGACGGGAAACCGCCACTTTAGAGCAGATGGCGGGCGCCCCGCCGGGGGCTCAGAGCGTGCGCGAGCAGCGGCCGGCCATCGCGTCCGACAGGTAGGTGTCGAAGCACATCGCGATATTGCGCACGAACGGTCGTCCGGCCGGGCGGATCGTCAGGCCGGCGGGTTCGATCGCGACCAGGCCGTTGCGCTCGAATTCGCGCAGCGCGGCCAGTTCGCGGGCGAAACGATCGGCGAAGCGGATCCCGTAGGTGACCTCGATCTCGGCGAAGGGAAGCGTGCGTGGCACATCAGGCGCATGATCACGTCGCGGCGCAGCCGGTCCTCGGCGCTCAGCCGCAGGCCGCGCGCGATCGGCAGCCGGCCGGCGTCGAGCGCGGCGCCCCAGGCGGCGAGATCCTTGGCGTTCTGCGCGTAGATGTCGCCGATCTTGCCGATCGAGGACATGCCCACCCCGATCAGGTCTGTGTCGGCGCGCGTGCTGTAGCCCTGGAAGTTGCACTGCAGCGTGCCCTGGCGCTGGGCGGCGACCAGCTCGTCGGACGGCCGCGCTAAGTGGTCCATGCCGATGTAGATGTAGCCGGCGTGGGTGAGCGTCTCGATCGCCAGGCCCAGCAGGGCGATGCGCGCGGCCGGCGGCGGCAGGCCGGCCGCGTCGATGCGGCGCTGCATCTTGAACAACTGCGGCAGGTGCGCATAGCCGAACACCGAGATCCGGTCCGGCGCCAGCTCGATCACGGCGGCGAGCGTGCGCGAGAAGGTTTCGACGGTCTGCCTCGGCAGGCCGTAGATCAGGTCGACGCTGACCGAGCGGTAGCCCACCAGGCGCGCGGCCGAGATCAGGCTGGCGGTGAGTTCGATCGGCTGCTCGCGGTTGACGGCGCGCTGCACCTCGGGATCGACGTCCTGCACGCCGAGGCTGATCCGGTTGAAGCCCTGCATGCGCAGGTGGGCGAGGGTGGCCGGCGTGGCGGTGCGCGGGTCGATCTCGATCGAGATCTCGGCCTCGCTGTCGACGGCGATCGGGAAATGGGCGCGGGTGGCCGCCATCAGCTCGGCCATCTGCGCGTCGGACAGGCAGGTGGGCGTGCCGCCGCCCCAGTGCAGCTGCGTGATCACGCGATCCGGGTCGAAGCAGCGCGCCTGCAGCGCGAGTTCGCGCTTGAGCTAGTCCAGGTAGGGGCGCGCGTGGGCCCGGTTGCGGGTGGCGATGCGGTTGCAGCCGCAATAGAAACAGGCCGTCGCGCAGAACGGGATGTGCACGTACAGCGACAGTTCGCTCGAGGCCGCGCCGGGATCGGCCGCCGCGCGCTCGTAGTCGGCGATCCCGAAGGCCTCGTCGAATTGCAGCGCGCTCGGATAGGATGTGTAGCGCGGGCCGTTCGCGGTGTATTTCGCCAGCAAATCGGGACGGAACAAAGGGGAGGATGAGCAGGACGTCATGTAGGAATCGACAGGCGACGAGCGACGCGGTTCAGTCTAGTGGCTTCCCGTTCTAATGAGATAAGCCGATCTGGACGAAGTTTGCGATGGCACAATGCGGGTTCGCGCGGCGGGGTGCGCCCATGGGGTGGGCCCTTGCCGCCTGGTTGAATCAGTGCGGGTTTTTCGACGGGAACACAGCAGTCAAGCAAGGGGCGGATGCCGCGCATGCGTGCCGCGAAGGATGCGGCGCCTGCTGCATCGCGCCCTCGATTTCGAGCCCGATCCCGGGCATGCCCGAGGGCAAGCCGGCCGGCGTGCCCTGCGTCCAGCTGGGCGAGGATTTGCGCTGCGCGCGATCTTCGGCCGGCCCGAGCGCCCCGCCTGCTGCTCCGGGCTGCAGCCCCAGGCCGAGATGTGCGGCGCCTCGCGCGCCGAGGCGCTGGCCTGGCTGACCCGGCTCGAGACCGCGACGCGTCCCGCCTCACGAGCAGGAGATCTGGCATGACCCCATCCCGTGCGAGCGGCCGTCGCCGTTTCGTGACGGCCGCGCTCGCGGCCATGGCTGTCTCGGCGTCGCTGGCCGCCTGCGGCGCGACGCCCACCTTTCCGTTCATTCCGAACCACTACACGTTCTCGAAGAACGACGTGCAGCGGGCGGTGGCGCGCAAGTTCCCGTATCAGCGCACGGTCTCGCAGGTGCTCGACGTCGCGCTGGCGAATCCGGCGGTGGGCCTGCTGCCCGAGCAGAACCGCATCGCCGTGCAGCTCGATGCGCGTTTCGCCAGCCCGTTCCTGCGCGAGCCGGTGAACGGAACGTTTACGGTATCCGCGCAGCTGGCTTACGATCCGGCCAGCCTGTCGGTGGTGCTGCGCGCACCGGCCGTCGACAGGGTGAACCTGCAGGGCGACGCGCAGGCCTATGCGCCGCAGGTCGGGCAGGCCGCCGGGCTGCTCGCCACGCAGGTGCTGACCAACTATCCGATCTACACCTTCAAGCCCGAACAATTGCAATTTGTCGGGGTCAACTACGAACCCGGTACAATTACGATTCTTACAAATTGTATACGTGTCGAAATCGTCGAGAAATGACGGTGTCGAGCGCGCGGCCGGCCGGGTCGCGTGCTGGATCGATGGGGGGCGACCCGTTTCTGCAACTCTGACGAATGGGCGAAGAGAGGTGGCCGCGGAAATTCGGACAGTAGGATAAGTGGATTGGCCGGGGCCTGAGCCAGCGATAATGCAGGCAAAGGAACCGAGAACATGACGAAGAGAACCCGGCGTACGCACTCAGCGGCATTCAAGGCCAAGGTGGCACTGGCGGCAGTCAAGGGCGAGCGCACGCTAGCCGAACTGGCGCAGCAGTTCGATGTCCACCCGAACCAGATCACCGAATGGAAACGTCAGTTGCAGGAGCGTGCAGCCGACGTCTTCGGAACGGCGGGCACGGTATCGAACGAGCCGGCAGTAGACGTCAAGACCCTGCACGCCAAGATCGGCCAGCTTTCTCTGGGAAATGATTTTTTAAGCGGCGCGCTCACCAAAGCGGGATTGCTGAGCGCAAAGCGATGATTGACCGTGGCCATGCATTGCCGGTGTCACAGCAGGCTCGGCTGGTCGACATCGCAAGATCGAGCGCGTATTACCGACCGCAGCCGGTATGCGAAGCCGACCATCGGCTGATGCGCTGCATCGACGAACTCGGTGCGCGTCAAGGTAGTTGTCGCCTCGGTCATGCAACGTGAACCTGCTTATGAGCCCTGATTCCGACCTCACTGA
>JAYFRU010000183.1:0-6511 GCA_040946965.1 Burkholderia sp.
CTGATCGAGATCGTCTGGCGGCACCTGAAATATCGGGGGCGACGTTTCGTCACCTGGACCCAAGCAACCATCGATGTTGAGTTGGCCGATCTACTGGCCGGCTACGGCGTCAAATTTCAAACTAGTTTTGCGTGAACACTTAGATTTGGATGGATCGTGTCCACGATCGCCGATCATGGACACGATCGCTCGTGATCGACACGAACTCCACCACGCCATCACCATCATGCCCGACGCGCGCGCGAACGAGGAAACGGTCGGGCCGAGTCGCTTACCCGCCGCAGCGCGGCAAGTCTCGAGGAAAACCTGGAAAACAAGAGGACCCAGCTGAACGCCGAGCCTGCCTGGCTCGTGACCAGGAGCGGCATCCGGCGCGACGAAGCCCCAAGCCAGGCGCGCGAAAAGCAAAAAGGCCGAACCCCGCAAATAGGACTCGGCCTTTTTCGATTCACGACCGTGTCGTGGATCTCTCTGAATTTTCAGTAACTCAAGCGGCTCGCGACTGATTCAGCGTGAACGCCAACAGATCGCCGTCGGTCGGCTCGCCCCAGGTTTTCAGCGCGAGCCAATCGAAGAACGCCGTCTCCACCAGTTTCGAGTCGAGCCCACGGCGGCGCCAGTCATCGCGCAGATGCGAACCGAGGGCCGGCAATACATCGGTCTCGAACGATTGCCGCGCCAGGTCCCGCTCGGCCTGGCCCTGCTCCTCGTAGAGCGATTTCGCTTCCTTGCGGCGGTAGGCATCGTATTCGCCGCGCAGCCGCGCCTTCGGATCGTCGGCCGAACCGGCTGCCGATGCCACCGAAGCGAGCTTGCCCGCAGCCGTTCCGCCCGGCAGCGCATCGGGGTCGACCGGCGGGGCATAACCCTTCTTCAGTGCATCCTTGAACAGCGCTCCCGCGCTACGCACCGGCGGCAGGGTGGTGCTGCGCATGCGCTGCTCGGTCATCTGTAGCGCCGCGCGAATCCGGTTTTCCTCGCTGTCGGCATAGAGCGTCTGCGCTTCCTTCAACGGAATGCCGAGCTTGACCATGCGATCGACCAGCGTGCTGTCGAAGACGTTCGGATGTTCGTCGAGCGCCAGCATCGGCTGCTTGCGCTCGGAAACGCGAAACTGGATCTCGGCCACGCGCCGGCCTTCGCGATGCTCGATCAGCTCGACGAAGATATTCGTGACCGCATTCACCTCGGCGATGGCCGGGCGCAGGTAGTCGCGCTTGAAATACTTGTACTCGCGCTTGGCCTCGTCGCCGGCTTCGGTGTCGGGCGTGCCCGACAGGATCGGGCGCCACCACTCCCAAGGCTCGCGCATCGTCAGATGGCTCGGGTTCGTCAGGTAGCGCACGCAGATCTCGTACAACGCCAGGCCGGCGCTGCTGCGCAGCTGGCTCTGGAACTGCAGGCTCAGGCGCGCGTACTGGACCGGGTCGAGCAGCTTCTTCCTGATCTTCGGCGCAAACGAGAATTCGACCCAGACACGCCGCGTGGTCGGATCTTCGAGAATTTCCGCGTCCGCGATCAGCGTCGAGATTCCCCACTTGCGGCCGGGCTTCTGGCTCGAGGTGCCGGTGCTCCATTCCACCTGGACGGACACCATGCGCCGCAGGTGCTCCTTGACGAGCGCCGTGTCGTTCGAATCGAAGGCCGAGTTCGCGACGATGTCGGACAGCAGTGCCCGATAGGTATCGCCGGAATCGTCGGCCTGCTGAGCGACGGCCAGCAATACGTTGAAGAGCTTGCGCGTCAGCAGCGTGATCTTGCCGCTCTTCGGCTGGATGGCAATCGCCTCGACCGCCTTGCGCAGTTCGGCGGAGCTGGCATTCACCACATCGACATCGGTTTTCTTGGCGCGCTTCGTGACCATGCGTCGGATCGGACAAGGGAAGTTTCCCGTAAGGATAGCGATTGCGGTGATGGACGTCCACAAGCAGCCCCTCACCGTAGGCGGTGATGCGCCGCGATTCGCACCGCCTCACCCCACACCAATCCCGTAAAGGCTCACCGATGGCAAAAGCTGTGATGCCGCGCCTCTGCTTTGTCGTCGCGGGTGACACGGTCGCGCATGATAGCCGCACCGATATCGAGGCGTCGAGAACCCTCCCGTATCACCTCACCTTAAAATTTTCTCGTGGACATGTACCGGAAAACCTGCACAGATCATCATCGGTTTCACAGCATGAAACCCCCGAAAAACAAGAGGAAATGCCGTGCCAGCACCGAAAAGCTGTGTCAATCGGCACGCGGCGCGCCATGGCGGTGGATTCTGGCGAACCAGCGGGCACCCGGCCAGGGTGAAGCGCGGCCCTGCGGACGACGTCACCCTGACCGGCAGGCTAACACGGTGCGCACAGGTTTCGACAGCCCCTCACCGCCCCTGTGCGCCAAGGTGCCGGTCGACCGCCGGCCGCCGGCATAGGTTCGTGCCCGGCATCCTGCCGGCTCACCCTGCGGCGCCGACCGCGACGACGCTGTGGCTCCACAGCCCGCCAGCACCATTCGAACCGGGCCAGAAGACAATCGGCGCGATACGACCCCGTGCACGGGCTCCCACTAGGCCATCGACCCGCGCGGGGCACCAGGATCGCCCCCGGAAGCCCGTCCTGCGGCTGCCAGAGGCTCTGGCAGCTATCGAGTTCGCGCGCCCGTCGCGCTAGAGCCGTGTTCAATCAGCTCGCCGGCTCACAATCGATGTATATCGACGCCTCCGGAAAGGTTGTCCACAGCTGATCGGGGCCTGCGAACCCCCTCCTTTTACTGCATCTGCACATGAGCCCCCGAAAAACCTCACCTTTCGCCGTGAACCGGTGATGCGCGCCACCTAACGAAAAGCACCGGCATACGGGGCTTCACAGCCCGCCAGATCCCGAAAAGCCTCACCTTTCCAAAAAATATGCGTCACCTCAACCGCTCTCGATGCTCCCGAAAGCACTCACCCAAGGCCAGAATAAGCAGAAAATATTCATTCATTTCATGTACTTAGATGAATTCGTGCAATGCAGCTCCAATTCCCCCAAGATCCCGGAAAGCCTCACCTCAGCCCGAATTCGGAGAATCACCCAGAAGCTAATGCACCCCCGAAAAATCTCACCTCTCGCAAAATCACCCACAGAAAACACAGCAAAAGTTTCAGTCTTGGCGGGGATTTACGGGTAAGTGGACACCCACTGCTCCCGAAAAGCCTCACCTTTTCCATTTTTGGGACTGTGAACGAGTCCCGAAAAACCTCACCTCAGGGCTTTTTTGGCCACTTCCCGGGGGGTCCTGAAAATGCTCACCCATGGGCCTGGCTGGCGCTGAAATTGCAGGCAACTGCTCCCGAAAAATCTCACCTCAAACCTGTGGGAACCCCAAAACGACCCGAAACGATACTTTTTCCCCATAAAAGCTCACGCCAATCCCGCCCTGAATCCCGAGAAACCTCACCTATGCCCAATAAATGAGCAAATTCGGGGAGAATTCGGGGCCAAACACTGCCCCTGCAAAGCCTCACCTCAGGGATTCCCGCCCAAAACAACGCGATTCAGGCACCATGCGGTATCGGCGCCGATACCCCTCCCGAAAAGCTTCACCTTTCGCACAGGGCCGTCAACGCTGTGCTCCCGAATCCGCTCACGATCTTTCCCGCAAAGCCTCACGCTGGTCCCCGAACCCCATCACTTCAGGTCCTGCAAAAGGTCACCATGATTCCCGTAAAGCTTCACCTTGCCGGCCGGAATCCCTTGTTCAGCAAGGCTGTGTAGTGGCGTTAACGTTTTTAACAAGGGTTTCAAGGGTGTTTACTTCTATTACTCTCTACGAGTACCCGTGAGTTTCCGGAAATATCCCTTCTCTCCACTCTCCTCGGATGTGAAACATCCCCAAATATTTGAAAAGCAGCTATTTAGCCCATAGAAACAAGCGCTTAGATGGGATTCTTCGTTTTGTTTCACGGAGTTTCGGAGAGAAGATCGGTCAGTAGCGGCTGTGAAGCACATCAACGGCCTTGCCAGCACGACGCTGTGGTGTTTTCACCAAATTGGCATTAAACAATACGTATTACATTATGATCGATACGTATTGATCGATTCCATCTGCTCCAATGACTCTCGACGACATTCGCCAGACGATCCGTGCCGAGCTCGATGCGATGCGCGTAGGCGGCGCTCGCCGACAGGATCTCTCGCTTCACGCCTGCAAACGCCTGTTTTTCGATCTGGGGATTCGACCCTCCGCAGCCAATGTGCGAGATCTGACCCAGACCGGCAGCGCCGGTGATATCCCCAAGGACATCGATTTCTTCTGGGAACGGATCCGTTCGGCCTCGAAAGTACGGCTCGACAGTGGCAATTTGCCGAAATCCTTGGAAAACAAGGCCGGCGAATTGCTTGGGGCGCTTTATGAAGAAGCCCGGAAGGAAGCGCGAACGCATCTGGAGGCCGAGCGACAGCAAGTCAGCGATGACCTTGCTGCGGCAGCCCAGCAGGTTCGCGATGCGCAGGTTCGTCACGAAACACTCGAGGCCGCACTCGCGCGCAGCGAGAACCGTGCGGAGCAACTGCAGGGAAAACTCACCGAAGCAGAGATCCGTCTGGCGACCGCCTCGACGCATGGCGCCGCGCACCAGGACTCGCTGCAGGCGCTGACTCAGCGGCTCGAGAACGAAAACGAACTATTGAACAGGCGGCTGGAAAACGAGCAACAGCAGAATGCGTCGCTGCGAGAAAGAATCGACGCCTTGCACGTCGAATCGCGTCAGAGCACTGAACATTACGCGCAGCAGATCAAGGATGCTGTGGCCGAAGCCGAGCGCCGCGTGAAGCCGATGCTGGTGGAACTCGACTCGCTGCGCAGCATGGCCGGCACCTATCAAGCGGGCTTGCGCGACGTCAACCGGAAAGAATTCGAGTTTTTACAACAACTTAGCGCAGCCAAGGTGCGCGCGGATCGGCTCGACGAGCAACTGCGCGAGCAGGGCGATGAGTTGACGGCCGCCACGCGAGAAATCGAAACCTTGCGCCAGGCACAGGGCATTCCGTCCGGAATTGCCGTGTTGCTGCGGCGCCTGGCTGATGCCGGGCTGCTCGATGCGGTGGCTTTCGCGGCGATCGGGTCGTCGATCGATGCGCATGTGAGCCTGCCGCCGCGCTGCCCCAAGTGCGAGGAAGGCGAACCGGAACTGTCGCACGACGGGGAAGGTTTCGAATTGCTGTGCCCCGAGTGTGAGCATGTTTCCGGGCACTGTGCCTCGCGTTTCGAGGCCGTCACACAGTTCAACCGAATCGGCAGTTCAAGCGGCTCGCTGTGGTAAAGGTGAGAAAAATCGGGAGCCGCATGGTGAGGATATTCAGGATCTAAGCACTCACGGAATCAGACCAGCCGTGGGCTTTCGGCCAGGGCCGCGTCCGTTTCCTGGGGACCGATCGTCGCTTTTTCGAGATTGTCGCGCCAAGTCCGCCGTGCCCGATGCAGACGATTCGCTGAAACCGGTTGCATGAAGCCGAGCCAATGGCCAACGCGTTCAGGCGTGACATCGTTTTCGAACAATTCGGCCGCGAAGGTGTTGCGCAGCGTTTGCGGGCTGGCACGTTCGGTTCGCGAGGTGGCGATGTCGGCGGCTTCGACGATGGCATCGACCGCGCGCAGCATGGTGGCCTTGTGCATCGGCCGGCCGGTCAACGAAGACGGAAAGACCAGGTCGCCAGGAATATCGCAGCGCCTGCGTTCGGCGAGCCAGGCATCGAATAGCGCGATGGCGAACGACGCGAGATGCGTTTGCGCTCGAAGGCCGGGTGCGTGGAGGGAAGCCGCACCGCAGGCTCACCCGGTCTGACGCAACTAATTGTCAACGTCCGCGCCTCCCCGGTCTTCAGTCCGCCGCCGAGAAAGGCGGCGACCAGGGCGCGATCGCGCCGTTCCTTCCAATGCGACATGCCGCCGGCCGGCAGCGGCGAGAACAGGTAGGCGAGCAAAGCAGCGCGTTCGGACGGCGAGAGGAAGCTGGTTGGTTCGTTGTCGCGCGCGCGGCGCCATAATGCTTCCCCATCCTGAGCAATGAACCGGGCCGGGTTGCTCGAGCCGAATTCGTTGCGGCGCACGTGGTCGAGCACGCGCTCGATCAGCCGCAAATAACGGACTCGTTGTGTTTTCTTGACGCATAGGAAAATCGAAGCGTCAGATCGGTCGGTCTGGCGCGTGATGTGCAGCGCGTGGGCAACGGAACGGCTGGGGTGCCGCGTCAGCGTGTAATGACTATCGTGAAGCGGACATGTTTTTGCTCAAACCCGCCATTTTTCCTGTCTGTACACGGACTGCTCCCCGTGGAATGTCAGTTCACGATTTTCGCGCGGGCCAAGACCTCGTGATGCGGGCGCAATTGCGTCAGCGATTTGCCCCGGGGGATGCCGGCATACCGCAACGGGCTGCCGCACAGCACGCACGTCAGTGGGTCGACGCCAAAGGCACGGCTCTGCAGGTCACGATAGCGAATCGTCTTTACCGGCTCTGGCTGCTGATCCAGCAGGGCATCGACCTT
>JAYFRU010000184.1:0-6508 GCA_040946965.1 Burkholderia sp.
CGCACTGCATGCGCGGCTCCGGCGTATGCGATTCACCGAAGTCAACAAACTTCAAACACGTTTACCAGCAATACTTACCGGCGTGGGCGGCTGGAAAACCGCGACGCCGGCGCTGCGCGCGCAACTGGCCGGCCTGCCCGAGCTGGCGCGCCAGTATCCGGCGATGGAGACGCTGGTGGCCGCCGATGCCGACCTCTACGTGGCCGGCTGGAACTACGGCATGCGCGTGGGCGGGCCGGTGACGCTCGATACGCTGGCGCGTTTCGGCATTGCCGCCTACGATCTGACGGAATCCTGCTCGCACGTGATGCCGCGTCCGCCGGCCTCGTTCGACGATGTCTATGGCGACCTGCGCAATCTCGGCGCGATCTTCGACGTCGCGCCGCGCGCCGACGGCCTGATCGCCGCGATGCGAGCGCGGCTCGATGCGGTGAGGCACGCGCTCGGGACGGAGGTGGTGCCGGTGCGGACCTTCGTCTACGACAGCGGCGGCGACAAGCCGTTTACTGCCGGCCGCGATGCGATGCCTGATGCGCTGATCCGCGCGGCCGGCGGCGTCAACGTGATGGACGATCTGGCGCAGAGCTTGGCGGCGGTCGGCTGGGAGAGCGTGGTGGCGCGCGATCCGCAGGCGATCGTGATCGTCGACTACGGCGCCGAGACGGCCGAGCAGAAGATTCGCTACCTGAGCACCAATCCCGCGCTGGCGGGGCTCGCTGCGGTGCGCGAGCGGCGCTTCATCGTGATCCCCTACGACGAGGCGACGCCGGGCGTGCGCAATGCCGAGGCGGTCGAGGCGATCGCGCGCGGGCTGCATCCGGCGGCCTTTGCCGCTGGTGCGGGTGGGAAGTGAGCGCGATGCGGGGCAGCGAGGACGTGGCGCGCGGATTGGTGAACGAATCGGCGAGCGAGGGTTTGGATTCCGGTTCGGCTGCAGGCCCGGTCTTGAGTTCGGGCTTGGATTCCGACTCAGCCCCGGAGGCGAGGACGAGGGCTGCCGCAGTGGCCGCCGCGAGTTTCGGCTCCGGCCGGGCGGCATCGCGGCCCGCCGCCCGGCGCGCGCGACGCGCGATCTGGCTGGGGGGCTTGCTGCTGTTCGTTTTGATGCTGGTCGCCACCGGGCTGGGGCCGGTCGCCATCGCGCCCGGCACGGTGGCGCGCGTGCTGTTCGCGCATCTTGGCGGGCACGCGGCACCGGGCGTGGCGCCCGGCATCGACACCATCGTCTGGCTGATCCGCCTGCCGCGCGTGCTGCTCGGCGCGCTGGTCGGCGCCGCCCTGGCGATGGTCGGCGTGGCCCTGCAGGCGGCCACCGGCAATCGCATGGTCGACCCGCACCTGCTGGGCGTCAGCTCGGGCGCCTCGCTCGGCGCGGTGGCCGCCACCGTCTGGTTCGGCGCCGCCTTCGGCTGGCTGACGCTGTCGGTGTTCGCCTTCGCCGGCGCGCTCGGCGCCACCGCGCTGGTGATCGTGCTCGGCGTGCGCTCGGGGCGGCTCGATTCCTCGCGGCGGCTGCTGTCGGGCGTGGCCGTCTCGTCCGCGATGATGGCGCTGGCGAACCTGCTGATCTATCTCGGCGACCCGCGCGCGGCGCAGTCGGTGCTGTTCTGGATGCTCGGCGGGCTGGGGCTGGCGCGCTGGCCCCTGCTGCTGGTGCCGGCGCTGTGCCTGGCGGCCGGCGGCCTGCTGCTGATGGGCCGCCGCCGCGAGCTCAATGCGCTGACCAGCGGCGACGTGGCGGCCGCCGCGCTCGGCGTGGACGTTTCGGCGCGGCGTCGCGAGCTGTTCGTGGTCTGCTCGCTGCTGACGGCGGCCACGGTGGCCGTCAGCGGCGCGATCGGCTTCGTCGGGCTGGTGGTGCCGTACGTCTGCCGGCGGCTGTTCGGTGCCGAGCATGGCGGGCTGCTGCCGGTGGCGGCGCTCGGCGGCGCGCTGGCCCTGGTCTGGGCCGACCGACGTGCTGGCGCGTACCCTGATCGCGCCCGACGACCTGCCGGTCGGCGTGATCACGGCCCTGATCGGCAGGGAGATGCTGGTGAGGCTGGTGCGACGCGGCTAGCGGGACCACCGATGCCGCCGGCGGGATGCGCGATTGTTCCGGCGCGCGGCGAGCCCGAGCGGGGAATCCAGGGATGCGGCTGGCGCGCCGATCGCCTGCCTCAGTGTGCGTCGATGAAGCTCGCGATGTCGTCCAGCACGGGGCCGACCGGCACCAGGGCAGTCATGGCGCGCAGGGGCGCCGCGAGGCTGCCCACCATCATTTCATGCGTCAGCTGCGGGTATCGGCATACTTCGACGGTATCGCCATGGACGCGCAGGCGTGCCGCCATCCGCTCGGTATTGCCGGGATCGACGACCGTGTCGCGCATGCCCACGCCGAGCAGGACGGGCGGCTCCTGGCTGCAGACGAAGTCGATCGGCTGGCTCGCGGCGCGCTGCCCGGCCGGGAAAATGCGTTCCAGCGTGAGATCCCGCAAGGGCAGGAAATCGTAGGGGCTGGCCAGCCCGATCACGCCGGCAAGGGCCTGCGGCTGCAAGCCGGCGCGGCCCAGCCAGGATCGATCGGTCGCCAGCAGCAGCGCGATCTGCGCCCCCGCCGAGTGACCCAGCAGGAAGAAGCGGCCGGGATCGGCGCCGTATGCTGCGGCATGATCCCTTGCCCAGCGCACGGCTGCGGCGGCGTCCTCCATGAAGCCGGGAAACACCACCTGGGGGAACACGCGATAGTCGGGGATCACGACCACCATGCCGCAGGAGGCCAGGGCCTGGCCGACGAACCGGTAGTCGCCGCGCTTGCCGCCCTGCCGACTGCCGCCGTAGAAAAACACGACCATCGGACGGTGGGCTGCCCGGCTCCCGTCGGGCACATACACAACATCGATGCCCCCTGGCGTGGATCCGGCCCGTAGGCGAGGTCGGAGAGCCTCGCGGCACCATCGCGTTGAGCCAGGCCAGCGGGTCAAGCGACGCCAGGATGCTGGCGCCGACCAGGAGACGCAGGAATCGAATTCTCATGCAGGGATCCGTTGGATGAAAGTAAGCCGGCAGCCGTGACTGGGCGCGACACTTGCCTGGATACGTGCGAGTCGGCCCGGCGGATGCGGATACCGGTTCGAGTGCATCCAGGCGGCGGCCCCGACCGTAATGGCAAGCATCGCCATGCCGTTCCGGCGAGGCGAAATCAGGAGCCGAAGATGAAGATCCGGATGACGATCGCCACCATCGCGATGGGCGCGGCATGAGCACCGCAAGCCAGGCGGGACAGGGCTCGGGCAATGCGCACGGCGCGGCAACCGCCGGCATGACCTACCAGGGGGACCCGGTGTCCGGCCCCAGCAGCCCCTTGCCACCGAGGGCGTGGACGCCGTATTCGAGCGGGAGCGCCATGGGCCGCGCCAGTCAGGACGAGGCGCCGTCGCCGGCCGCCCCTCAGGCAAAGGAGCGGTAAATGCGGCTCCGGGGCCTGATCGGTCGCTGTCGGCCCTCGTCGCCACGACGCATGCCGACCTTGCGCCGGCTGGCCGGGGTCGTTCTCCTGCTGGGTGCGAGCGCAGGCGCATCGGCACAGCCGACTACGCTGTCGGCCTATCTCGCGATACGCGGCCCGTCGCCCGACGCCGTGTTCCACTATGGCGCGGCCCCATCGCAGCGCGTCGAGCTGTTCCGGCCGGCCGGGCGTGGCCCCTTTCCGATAGCGATCCTGATTCATGGCGGATGCTGGCAAAGCCGTTACGGCGGCCTGCCGCAATTTCGCGCGATCGGCGCGCGCCTGGCGGGGCAGGGTATCGCGGCCTGGAACATCGAGTATCGCAGGGTCGACGAACCAGGGGGCGGCTATCCCGGAACCTATCGGGACGTGGGGGCTGCCGTCGACCTGCTGGCGTCGCGGGCGGCCGCGCTTGGTCTCGACCCGCGCCGCGTCGTGGCGATCGGTCATTCGGTGGGGGCTCCACTGGCACGCTGGCTTGCGGCGCGCGCACGCTTGCCGCGAGCCAGCGTGCTGTTCGCGGCGCAGGCCCAGGCGATTCCCACCGTCGTCAGCCTCGGCGGCCTGCCGGACCTGGAGCACGACGCGGCGGCGATACGCGACGCCTGCGGCCTGGATCTTCCGGCATTGACCGGGCCGCCGAGCGAGACCCGTCCGGATGTCTTCTCCGACACCTCCGCCGCATCCACGTTGCCGAACGGCACCTCGGTCATCGCCATCACGGGTGCGCTGGATGCGGTGGCGCCCCCCGATCTGGCGGCTCGATACGTCGATCGGCTGCGAGCCGCCGGAGATCGGGCCCGCGCCGAGGTGGTGCCCGATGTAGGCCACCTGGACGAAGCTGTGCTCGATTCCCCGGTCTGGCCGATTCTCGAGGCCACGATCCGCGAAGTCCTGCGCATGCCGTCGCGCTAGCGCCGAGCCGCACACGCGGGGTCGCCGACCCGGCCCCGTTTTTTGCACCGGCCTCCCCATTCGAGGCGCTGTTCCCTTATCCTGATAAGCTTTCGAAACCTTTTACATCGAATGGAGGGCGGATGCCGCATGACGTCAGTTTGATCGCTTTGCTTGCAGCCGGTTTCGGCCTCGCGATGGTGTTCGGTTATCTCGCTTCGCTGCTGAAGATGCCGCCGCTGGTCGGCTACCTGCTGGCCGGCATCGTGATCGGCCCCGGCACGCCCGGCTTCGTCGGCGATCTCGCGCTCGCGCAGCAATTGGCCGAGATCGGCGTGATGCTGCTGATGTTCGGCGTCGGCCTGCATTTCTCGCTCGGCGACCTGCTCGCGGTGCGCAAGATCGCGCTGCCCGGGGCGATCGTGCAGATCGCGGTGGCCACCGTGCTGGGCGGCGGCCTGGCGCTGGCCTGGGGCTGGAACATCGGCGCCGCGCTGGTGTTCGGCCTGGCGCTGTCGGTGGCGAGCACGGTGGTGTTGCTGCGCGCGCTGGAAGGGCGCGGCCTGGTCGAGTCGGTCAACGGGCGGATCGCGGTGGGCTGGTTGGTGGTCGAGGACCTGGTGATGGTGCTCGTCCTGGTGCTGCTGCCGCCGCTGGCCGCGCTGCTCGGCGGCTCGCCCGAGGGCGCGGGCCACAGCGCCGCGCCGGACGGCAACCTGTGGGGCACGCTCGGTCTCACCTTCCTGAAGGTATCCGCCTTCATCGCCTTGATGCTGGTGGTCGGCAAGCGCGTGTTCCCGCGCATCCTTTGGCTGGTGGCGCGCACCGGCTCGCGCGAGCTGTTCACGCTGTGCATGATCGCCGCTGCGGTGGGCGTGGCCTGCGGCGCGGCCAAGCTGTTCGACGTGTCGTTCGCGCTGGGCGCCTTCTTCGCCGGCATGATGATGCGCGAATCCGAATTCAGCCGGCGCGCCGCCGACGAAACCCTGCCCTTGCGCGACGCCTTCTCGGTGCTGTTCTTCATCTCGGTGGGCATGCTGTTCGATCCGCGCATCCTGATCGAGCAGCCGCTGCATGTGCTGGAGGTCGCGCTGATCGTGGTGATCGGCAAGACGCTGGCGGCCATGGCCCTGGTGCTGGCCTTCCGCTATCCGCTCAATACTGCGCTGACGGTGGGCGCGGGCCTCGCGCAGATCGGCGAGTTCTCCTTCATCCTGGCCGGGCTGGGCCGCTCGCTCGGCCTGTTGTCGGCCGAGGGGCAGAGCCTGATCCTGGCCGTCGCGCTGATCTCGATCGCCATGAACACCTTGCTGTTCGCCGCGATCGAGCCGGCGCTGGTATGGATTCGCAAGCATTCGGCCTTCGCGCGCCGTCTCGAATCGCGCGACGATCCGCTCGCCGCGCTGCCGATGTCGACTCCGCAGACGCACCTGACGGGGCAGGTCGTGATCGTCGGTTATGGCCGCGTCGGTACGCGCATCGCGGTGGCGCTCGACGAGCGGCGGATTCCCTATGTGGTGGTGGAGCAGAACCGCGAGACGGTCGAGAAGCTGCGCGAAAACAGCGTGGCCGCCGTGAGCGGCGATGCGATCGAGCCGATCGTGCTGGTGCAGGCGCATATCGCGCGGGCCGGCATGCTGGTGGTGACGCTGCCCGATACCTTCGACGTGCGGCAGATCGTGGAGATCTCGCGCACGCTCAACCCCGATATCGAAATCGCGCTGTGCACCAACAGCGGCGAGGAGGCGGCCTTGCTGACCAGCGAGGGGGTGGGCACAGTGTTCATCAGCGAGACCGAGCTCGCGCGCGGGATGACCGAGCATGTGCTGGCGAGGATGGGCGCGACGCAACCCGCAGCGGCATCGACATCGCATTGAACGCGGCGCGCCCGGGCGCGTGCGTGGATGAGAGGTAATGAGAGGGTGGGGGGTACTTGAGGCGCCGGCGGAATCGCTGCGCCATTTTTTTTGCGCCGACGTGCGTATTTCGGGGAACGTAAACGCCCGTTTCGGTGAAGTCGAACAGGCCAGGAGGGAGGTGCTGCGTAGTGCTTATTGAGTAATTCGTAAATCATGACAACGGAAACGGCCGTCGTGCGTTATAGATCTCATCACCTGCTTGATGAGG
>JAYFRU010000185.1:0-6488 GCA_040946965.1 Burkholderia sp.
CCCGTCCGCAAGCCGAAGGCGTAAGCGCTAGCCGATCAGCCGCCGAGGCGCAAGGGGCGGGTTCGCTGATCGCTTACAAAAAGGCAGCCCGAAGGCTGCCTTTTTTGATTGGATTTTGCCGAAACCGCTCAGGCGAAGGCCGTCTGCGCGTCGAAACCGAACCCGCTCGGCGCGGACTTCAGGTCGTCGAAAGTGACGATCTCGTAGGCGTCCTCGTGTGCGAGCAGTGCGCGCAGCAGCGCGTTGTTCAGGCCATGACCCGACTTGTAGGCCGTATACGAGGCCAGCAGCGGGTGGCCGATCACGTAGAGATCGCCGATCGCGTCGAGCATCTTGTGCTTCACGAACTCGTCGTCGTAGCGCAGGCCGTCGTTGTTGAGGATGCGGTACTCGTCGAGCACGATCGCGTTGTCCATGCTGCCGCCGCGCGCGAGACCGAGCTCGCGCAGCATCTCGACCTCGTGCGCGAAGCCGAAGGTGCGGGCCCGCGCGATCTCGCGGACATACGAGGTGCTGCCGAAATCGACCTCGAGTTCCTGGCCGGTCTTGTCGACGGCCGGATGGCGAAAGTCGATGGTGAACTTGAGCTTGAAGCCGAAGTAGGGATCGAGCCGAGCAAACTTGTCGCCGTCGCGGATCTCGACCCGGCGCTTGACCTGGATGAAGCGCTTCGGCGCGTTCTGCTCCTCGATGCCGGCCGACTGGATCAGGAACACGAAGGACGCGGCGCTGCCGTCCATGATCGGGATTTCCTCGGCCGTCACGTTGACGTAGAGATTGTCGATACCGAGGCCGGCGCAGGCCGACATCAAATGCTCGATGGTCGAGACGCGCGCGCCGTCCTTCTGCAGCACCGAGGCCAGGCGCGTGTCGCCGATCGCCAGCGGCTTGGCCGGGATCTCGACCGGCGTCGCCAAATCGACGCGCGTGAAAACAATCCCCGTGCCCGCTGCGGCCGGACGGAGCGTCAGCTCGACCTTGCGGCCCGAGTGGACGCCAATGCCGACGGTCTTCACGATCGATTTGATGGTTCGCTGCTTCAACATGGTGTTGTGCTTCTTGATTGAATTTATCAATCAGGACTTTTATTCGATAGACGAGAGTATAGCGCAAAACGACAGGCGGAGTTGGACCGAATGTCGTATCAACTTTTCTGCACGTTACCCCTGCAAGGCACGTACAGGTCAAGAAAGACGGGCCGGCACCCGGAACGGGGGCGTTCCCGAACGACGGCCCGTGTTACGGCACCCTTTTATGCGACGCGTTGCCGCGACACAAGGGTCGGCGCGAAGCGTTTCAGCGCTTCACGGCCGCCAGGATGCTTGCCGCGTCGCAGACTTCGAACTTGCCCGGTGCCTCGACGGCCAGCGTCTTGACCACGCCGTCGTCGACCACCATCGCGTAGCGTTGGGAACGGATTCCCATGCCGCGCGCGGACAGATCCTGCGTAAGCCCCAGTGCATGAGTGAAGGCTGCGCTGCCGTCCGCGATCATGCGCACCTTGCCCGCAGTGTGCTGATCTCGTCTCCAAGCGCCCATCACGAATGCGTCGTTGACGGACACGCACCAGATCTCGTCGATGCCGGCCGCGCGGAACGCGTCGAACTGCTCGACATAACCCGGCACATGCTTCGCCGAACAGGTCGGCGTGAACGCGCCCGGCAATCCGAAGATCACCACGCGCTTGCCCGCCGTCTGTTCGCGCACGTCGAGCGCATTCGGCCTGAGCGTGCAGCCCTCGCGCGCTTCGTCGACGAATTCGAAGACTTGTGCGTCGGGCAGCGTATCGCCTGCTTGAATCATGACTGGTCCTTCATTGCGATGCGGTTGCGGGTGACGTAACCGACAGGGACGGCAAGGCCCATCCCGCCTCGCAAATGCGAAGAGGGCAACTGACCCGGCCCGGCGTCGCCAGTGACGCGGCCTGTTGCGGTTGCGTTCAACCTCTCAGGTCGGCTGGCCGCGCGAGCGGCCAGCCTGCCCCTGTCAGTCGGCCTGCTTGCGCAGGAAGGCCGGGATATCGTACGTGTCGACGCCCTTTTCCTGCAGCGCTTGCACGTGCGACGCCGCCGTCTCGCGCGAATTGCGCCAGACCGCCGGCGTGTCGAGCGCGCCGTAGTCCGCCGTATTCACGTGCGCCGGCGCGTAGCTGTACCCGACCGCGCCGACCGGCTGGTTGTCGGTGCCGGTGCGCAGCAACGTCATCGGCGTGGTCTGCTGCTGCTTCGCGGCACGGCCCAGGCCGGTGGCGACCACCGTCACGCGCAGCGCATCGCCCATCGCGTCGTCGTAGACCGCGCCGAAGATCACGGTTGCGTCTTCCGCAGCGTAGCTCTTGATGGTGTTCATCACTTCGCGCGTTTCCGACAGACGCAGCGAACGGCTCGAGGTGATGTTGACCAGCACGCCACGCGCGCCCGACAGATCGACGCCTTCCAGCAGCGGGCTCGCGACCGCCTGCTCGGCGGCCAGGCGTGCGCGATCGACGCCGGCAACCGTCGCGGTGCCCATCATCGCCTTGCCCTGCTCGCCCATCACCGTCTTCACGTCCTCGAAGTCGACGTTGACCAGGCCATCGACATTGATGATCTCGGCAATGCCGGCCACGGCGTTGTTGAGCACGTCGTCGGCGCACTGGAAGCACTTGTCCATCTCGGCGTCGTCGCCCATCACGTCGAACAGCTTGTCGTTGAGCACCACGATCAGCGAATCGACATGGTCCTCGAGCTGCTGCGCGCCGGCCTCGGCCACGCGCATGCGCTTGCCGCCCTCGAACTCGAACGGCTTGCTGACGACACCCACCGTCAGGATGCCCATTTCCTTGGCGATCTGCGCCACCACGGGCGCGGCGCCCGTGCCGGTGCCGCCGCCCATGCCGGCGGTGATGAACACCATGTGCGCGCCGCGCAGCGAATCGGCGATGCGCTCACGCGCCTCCTCGGCCGCCGCACGACCCATGTCCGGCTTCGCGCCGGCGCCAAGGCCGGTGTTGCCGAGCTGGATCACGTTCGGTGCGCGCGAGCGCGAGAGCGCTTGCGCGTCAGTGTTCATGACGACGAAATCGACGCCCTGAACACCACGGTTGATCATGTGCGCCACGGCATTGCCGCCCGCGCCGCCGACCCCGATCACCTTGATGATGGTGCCGTTGGTCTCGGTTTCCAGCATTTCGAATTCCATTGTTGCCTCCGTCAAGAAAGATAAAGCTACTCGGCCGTTATCCGGCAGGAGATCGGGCAACCTCCTGTCCGCGCGCCGGCCGCCGGCACCGGCGCTTAATCCGTTAGAAATTGCTCAGGAACCAGTCCTTCATGCGCGTGAAGATCTGCCCTGCGGAACCGGATTGCACGGCGACCTTGCGCCCACGCATCCGTTGCGCGCTGCCTTCCACCAGCAGCCCCATCGCCGTCGAGTAGCGCGGATTGCGCACCACGTCGGCCAGGCCGCCCGCATATTCCGGCGCGCCGATGCGCACCGGTTTGAGGAAGATGTCCTCGCCGAGTTCGACCATGCCCGGCATCATCGCAGCACCGCCGGTCAGCACGACACCGGAACTCAGTAACTCTTCGTAACCCGATTCGCGCACCACCTGCTGCACCAGCGAGAACAGCTCCTCGACGCGCGGCTCGACGACGGCGGCCAGCGCCTGGCGCGACAGCGTGCGCGGGCCGCGCTCGCCGAGCCCCGGCACCTCGACCATCTCGTCGGGGTCGGCCAGCGCCTGCTTGGCGATGCCGTGGCTGACCTTGATGTCTTCCGCGTCGGGCGTCGGCGTGCGCAGCGCCATCGCGATGTCGCTGGTGATCTGGTCGCCGGCGATCGGAATCACTGCGGTATGACGGATCGCGCCTTCGGCGAAGATCGCGATGTCGGTGGTGCCGCCGCCGATGTCGACCAGCACCACGCCGAGATCCTTCTCGTCCTCGGTTAGCACCGCCAGCGACGAGGCCAGCGGCTGCAGGATCAGGTCGTTCACTTCCAGTCCGCAGCGGCGCACGCACTTGACGATGTTCTGCGCGGCACTGACCGCGCCCGTCACGATGTGCACCTTCACCTCGAGGCGGATCCCGCTCATGCCGATCGGCTCGCGCACGTCTTCCTGGCCGTCGATGATGAATTCCTGGGTCAGGATGTGCAGCACCTGCTGGTCGGTCGGGATGTTGATCGCCTTGGCGGTCTCGATCACGCGCGCCACATCGGTCTGGGTGACCTCTTTCTCCTTGATCGCCACCATCCCGCTGGAGTTGAAGCTGCGGATGTGGCTGCCGGCGATCCCTGTGAACACGTTCGTGATCTTGCAGTCGGCCATCAGCTCGGCTTCCTCGAGCGCGCGCTGGATCGACTGCACTGTGGCCTCGATGTTCACCACCACGCCTTTCTTGAGACCTTTCGACTCGCTCTGGCCAAGCCCGATCACCTCGTAGTGGCCCTCGCCTTTCAGCTCCGCCACGACGGCCACGACCTTCGACGTGCCAATGTCGAGGGCAACCAGCAGATCCTTGTAGTCTTTGCTCATAAGTGCTCTTGCGTGTGATGTCTTGTTACTTTTTGGCCTTGTCGGCGTCGCTCAGGAACCGCATGTTCGCCGCCCTGATCGCAAAACCGTTCGGATAACGCAGGTCCGCATACTCGATGTCCTTGCCCCAGCGCTGCGTCACGGCCGGCCACGCAGCGACCAGCCGTTGCGCACGGTCCGGCAGCGTGTCGGCGTTGCGCTCGCGGCCGAATTCGATCTCCACGCCGTTGGCCAGCTTCACCGTCCAGGCGTAACGCGAGGACAGGCACACCTCCTCGGGCGCCGAATCGAGCGGCGCGAGCCACTTCGCGAAGTCGCGATAGCGCTGCACCACTTCCTTGGCGCTACCGTCCGGTCCGTCGAAGGCCGGCAGTTCCTCATCCAGCTCGCCCTGGTTGGCCGTGAACAGCTCGCCGTCGGTGCTGACCAGTTGATCGCTGCCCCAGGTACCCAGCGGCTTGTACTCCTCCAGCGTGACAGCCAGCGCGTTCGGCCAGACACGCCGCACGCTGGCATGGCGCACCCACGGCATCTGCTCGAACGCCACGCGCGCGGTGTCGAGATCGACCGTGAAAAAATTGCCCTTCAGCCGCCCGACCACGCCGGCGCGCACCGTCGGCGCGTTGATGTGCTCGGTGTCGCCATCGATCAGGATCGTCCGCAACGCGAACGCCGGGCGCTGGATCAGCCAGTAGCAGCCCGCCGCCGTGCAACCGAGCAGCAGCAGCGCGTAAAGCGCGCTGGCCGCGGGGTTGAGTTGGCGAACGTTGTTCCACATTGTTGCGTCCCGTGTTCCGTCAGTCGTCGAGCGTCATGGCCAGCACCTTCACCACCAGCTCCGAATAGCTGATGCCGACCGCGCGCGCTACCTTTGGCGGCAGCGAGTGGTCGGTCATGCCCGGCGCGGTGTTCACTTCCAGGAAGTACGGATTGCCCGCCGCGTCGAGCATGAAATCGGCGCGGCCCCAGTCGGTACAGCCCAGCACCTCGAAGGCGCGGCGCGCGAGACGCTTGAATTCGGCTTCGCGGCCGGCCTCGATGCCGCACGGAATCAGGTATTGCGTGTCGTCGGCGATGTACTTGGCGTGGTAGTCGTAGAACTCGCCGGCCGGCACGATGCGGATCACCGGCAGGTCCAGGTCGCCGGCGATGCAGGCGGTGTACTCGCCGCCGCCCTCGATGCTCTTCTCGACCAGCACGATCTTGTCGTGTTGCGCGGCCTCGTCGAGCGCGGCCGGCAGCGCGGCGGCCTCCTTCACCTTGATCACCGCGACGCTCGAGCCCTCGCTGGCCGGCTTCACGAACAGCGGCAGGCCCAGCTTCGCGACGATCTCGGGCACACGAGCGGCGTAATCGTCGCCGCGCAGCACCACCTCGAACGGCGGCGTGGGGATGCCGGTCTGCTGCCAGACCAGCTTGGTGCGGAACTTGTCGAGGCCGAGCGCCGAGCCGAGCACACCGGTGCCCGTATAGCGGATGCCGTAGAAGTCGAGCGCGCCCTGGATCTGGCCGTTCTCGCCGTAGCCGCCGTGCAGCGCGTTGAAGGCGCGCACATAGCCCTCGTCCTTGAGCTCGGCCAGCGGCCGCTCCGACGGATCGAACGGATGCGCGTCGATGCCGGCCTCGCGCAGCCCCTGCACGACCAGCGTGCCCGATTTCAGCGATACCTCGCGCTCGGCGGACACGCCGCCCAACAGTACCGCCACCTTGCCGAAACGTTTCGGATCGATCCCGCTCATGTCATCCCTTCTGTTGCTGTTGCTGCACGATCCGACCCGGCACCGCGCCGATCGAACCCGCGCCCATCGTGATCACCACATCGCCCGCGCGCGCCACCTGGGCGAGCGCGGCCGGCACCTCGTCGACGGTGGCGACGAAGCTCGGATCGACCCGGCCCAGGGGGGGGGGGGGGGGGGGGGGGGGGGGGGGGGGGGGGGGGGGGGGGGGGGGGGGGGGGGGGGGGGGGGGGGGG
>JAYFRU010000186.1:0-6437 GCA_040946965.1 Burkholderia sp.
CGCACACGATCGGCCTTCTTCGTGCGTGAGCCTGCACGTCCCCGCGCTTTTAGTCGCCGCGCAGCGGCTTACCTTGTCCGGGGTAGTCCAGGCAAATATCTCACCTTCACCCTTGGAAATATCTCACCTCGGATCATTCACCGTGATCTGGTTCGGCCAGGTGCCGCTGGCCGGCGCGCTGGCGAATGCGTTCGCGATCCCTTGGATGGGCTCGCTGGTCACGCCGATCGTGCTGGCCAGCATGGTGCTGCCGCCGTCGCAGGCGCCGCCCGCCGGCGCGCTGCGGCTGACCTTGCTCGACGTGGGCCAGGGGCTGGCGGTGCTGGCGGAAACAGCGCATCACCGGCTGCTGTTCGACGCGGGGCCCGGCGCCGAATCGACCCGGGCCGGCGAGCGCATCGTCGCGCCCTTCCTGCGTGCGAGGGGAATCGGTTCGCTCGACACGCTGATGATCAGCCACGCGGATTCCGATCACGCCGGCGGCGCGGCGGCCGTGCTCGAAGCCTTGCCGGTTGGGCAACTGAGCGGCAGCCTGCCGCGCGAGGACGCCTTGTGGGGACAGGCGCGCGCGGCCGGGGTGGCGGATCGACTGATGTGCCAGGCAGGGCAGCGCTGGACCTGGGGCGGCGTGCATTTCGCGGTGCTGTGGCCGCGCCTCGAGCCGGGCGAGGCGTCGCCAAACGCGAGTTCCTGCGTGCTGCGCATCTCGGCGGGCGGCCAGGCGGCCCTGCTGACCGGCGATATCGACACCGGGGTCGAGCGCGCGCTGGTGCGCGAGGCGCGCGCGGCGCTGGCGGCCAACGTGCAGGTGGTGCCGCACCACGGCAGCCGGACCTCGTCCTGGGAGTCCTTCGTCGACGCGGTCGCGCCGCGCTCGGCCTGGTTCCCGCTCGGTCATGCCAACCGTTTCGGGCACCCGCATCCAACGGTCTGGGCCCGCTACGCCGCTCGCGGCATCGAACTCGCGCGCAGCGATCGGGACGGCGCCGTGAGCGTGATGCTGAACGATCCGTCCATGCCGGCGGGGCTACGCGTCGAGCGCTACCTCGAACGCCACCGGCGCTACTGGATGGCGCCGTGAACCCGGCGCGAGCCGCGCCGCGAGCGTCCAGTAGAGGGAACCATCAAAGCGGCGAGGGCCGGCACGATGCCAGGAAAATCAAGTGCTTAACCGATGATTTCGAAACAGGGCGGGGCGGCGACCGTGGCGCCGCCACCGCGCTTCGCGATGGCGCGGCCCGGACGCGCTATGCTCGCTGGCATCGGCACTGGCGATCGCCCCCCGCGCATCATCGGGAGCGTGGCGCGCCCGGCCTCGACCCGGACCAACACGATGAAACCAGGAGACACCGGCGACTTGAAGGACATCCTCCACTTCTCGCATGCGAACGGTTTTCCCGCGCCCACCTACCGGACGATTTTCGCCGAACTGGCCGACGACTACGACCTGCGCCATATCGACCGGATCGGCCACGACCGGCGCTACCCCGTGACGCGCGACTGGCCCCACCTGGTCGAGGAACTGCTAGAGGCGATCGGCCGGGACTATACGCGGCCGGTCTGGCTGGTCGGCCATTCGCTGGGCGGTTACCTGTCCTTGATGGCGGCGCTGCAGAAGCCGCAATGGGTGAAGGGCGTGGTGATGCTCGACTCGCCCGTGATCGCGGGCTGGCGCAGCAGCGCGCTGCGCTTCAGCCAGTGTGCGGGCCTGGACGAGCGGCTTTCGCCGGCTGCGGCGACGCGCACCCGCCGCACCCGCTGGGCCGATCGCGAGGAAGCCTGGCGGCATTTCCACGAGAAGCCGGCCTTCGCGCGCTGGGACGAGCGGATGCTGGCCGACTACGTCGACCACGGCATTCCGCAGACGGATCCCTCGGGCGAGCGCCGGCTCGCCTTCGATCGCGACATCGAATACATGATCTACCGCACCTTGCCGCACACGCTCGGCCCGCGTCTCGCGCACGGCGCGCCGGTGCCGGTCGGCTTCCTGGCCGGCACGCGCTCGCGCGAGGTCCGGCAGGTCGGGCTCGAGGCGACCCGCCGGGTCGTGCAGGGGCGCCTCGAATGGCTGGAGGGCTCGCATCTGTTCCCGATGGAGCGGCCGCTGGACACGGCGCGCGCTTTGCAGCGCATGCTGAATACGCTGCGCTCGGTGGAGGCGGCGTAGGCCGATAGCATGATGCGCCCGGCGTGATCGCGAGCGGACTGGGCGCGGCCGGGCAGGGGCCTCGGTGCTGCCGCTGAATCGACCGATGCGTCGCCGAAATGTCGGTGCCCAGGCCGTCGATCCCGCCGTCGCGAACCGGCCGGCGCGGGCCGCTCGCCCGCGCGGCGCAAGGATAGGGCGCGATCGGCCCGCAATTGATGAGAGATGCGCGGCCTTTACGGTATAATCCGTTTTTCCCGCGAGCATCCAGCGATGAAGCGATGACTAAATATGTATTCGTCACCGGCGGCGTAGTTTCCTCCCTCGGCAAGGGGATTGCCGCCGCTTCTCTCGCCGCGATCCTCGAATTGCGCGGTTTGAAAGTCACCCTCCTCAAACTCGATCCGTACATCAACGTCGACCCCGGCACGATGAGCCCGTTCCAGCACGGCGAAGTGTTCGTGACGGAAGACGGTGCGGAGACCGACCTCGACCTCGGCCACTACGAGCGCTTCATCAGCACCAAGATGCGCAAGGCCAACAACTTCACGACCGGTCAGATCTACGAATCGGTGATCCGCCAGGAGCGCCGCGGCGATTACCTGGGCAAGACGGTCCAGGTGATTCCGCACATCACCAACGAGATTCAGGCCTTCATCGAGCGCGGCGCGGCTTCCGCCACCTGCGGCGAGCCGGACGTGGCAATCGTCGAGATCGGCGGCACGGTCGGCGACATCGAATCGCTGCCCTTCCTCGAGGCCGCGCGTCAGATGAGCCTGCGCCTGGGCCGCAATAGCGCCTGCTTCGTGCACCTCACCCTGGTGCCGTTCATCGCCACGGCGGGCGAGCTGAAGACCAAGCCCACCCAGCACAGCGTGCAGAAGCTGCGCGAGATCGGCATCTCGCCGCACGTGCTGCTGTGCCGTGCCGACCGCCGGATCCCCGACGACGAATCGCAGAAGATCTCGTTGTTCTCGAACGTGCCCGAAGACGCGGTGATTTCCGTGTGGGACGTCGACAGCATCTACAAGATTCCGCAGATGCTGCACGACCAGGGCCTCGACCGCATCATCTGCGAGGAACTGAAGCTGACCGTGAAGGATGCCGACCTGGCCATGTGGGCCTCGCTGGTCGACAAGCTCGAGCATCCGCAGCACGAGGTCACGATCGGCATGGTCGGCAAGTACGTCGAGCTGACCGAGTCCTACAAGTCGCTGATCGAGGCACTGCGTCACGCCTCGATCCACACCTCGACCAAGGTCAACATCGAGTATCTCGATTCGGAAGAGATCGAGGCCAAGGGCGTGGACAGCCTCAAGCATCTCGACGCCGTGCTGGTGCCGGGCGGCTTCGGCCGTCGCGGCACCGAGGGCAAGATCGCGGCGATCCGCTATGCGCGCGAGGCCAAGGTGCCGTATCTCGGCATCTGCCTGGGCATGCAGCTCGCGGTGATCGAGTTTGCGCGCGACGTGGTGGGCCTGAAGGACGCCAACAGCACCGAGTTCGATCCCGAGACGCCGAACCGCGTGGTCGCGCTGATCACCGAGTGGTACGACCGCGAAGGCAAGGTCGAGAAGCGCACCGAGGCCTCGGACCTGGGCGGCACCATGCGCCTAGGCTCGCAGCGCTGCCCAATCAAGGCCGGCACGCTGGCCGAGGCAATCTACGGCAGCGACGTGAACGAGCGTCACCGTCACCGCTACGAAGTGAACAACCGCTTCGTGCCGCAGCTCGAGTCGGGCGGCCTGGTGATCAGCGCGCGCACGCCGAGCGAGGACCTGCCGGAAATGATGGAGCTGTCGCGCTCGATGCACCCCTGGTTCGTCGGTGTCCAGTTCCACCCGGAATTCACCTCCACGCCGCGTGACGGCCATCCCCTGTTCAAGTCGTTCGTCGAAGCCGCGCTCGCCAGCCAGCAGGCGCGTGCCGGAGTGAAAGCATGAAACTTGGCGATTTCGAAGTCGGCCTCGATCGGCCGTTCTTCCTGATCGCCGGCACCTGCGTCGTCGAATCGGAGCAGATGACGATCGACACGGCGGGCCGGCTCAAGGAAATCTGCGCGAAGCTGAACGTTCCGTTCATCTACAAGTCCTCGTTCGACAAAGCCAACCGCAGCTCGGGCACCTCGTTCCGCGGTCCCGGCATGGACGAGGGCCTGCGCATCCTCTCCGAGGTCAAGCGCCAGCTCGGCCTGCCGGTGCTGACCGACGTGCACGAGGTGGACGAGATCGTGCCGGTCGCGGCGGTGGTCGACGTGCTGCAGACGCCGGCCTTCCTGTGCCGGCAGACCGACTTCATCCACGCCTGCGCGCGCTCGGGCAAGCCGGTCAACATCAAGAAGGGCCCGTTCCTCGCGCCGCAGGACATGAAGAACGTGATCGACAAGGCACGCGCGGCGGCCCGCGAGGCGGGCCTGTCCGAGGACCGCTTCATGGCCTGCGAACGCGGCGTCTCATTCGGCTACAACAACCTGGTGTCGGACATGCGCTCGCTCGCGATCATGCGCGAGACCGGCGCGCCGGTGGCGTTCGACGCCACCCACTCGGTGCAGCTGCCGGGCGGGCAGGGCACCAGCTCGGGCGGCCAGCGCGAGTTCGTGCCGGTGCTGGCGCGCGCGGCGGTGGCCACGGGCGTGGCGGGTCTGTTCATGGAGACCCACCCGAACCCGGCCGAGGCGAAGTCCGACGGTCCGAACGCAGTGCCGCTGCATCGCATGGCCGCGCTGCTCGAGACGCTCGTCTCGCTCGACGCGGCGGTCAAGCGCGCGCCATTCCTGGAAAACGATTTCAACTAATGCATGAACTTGGCGGTGGGGGCGGACGTCTGTAGCAAGGTCCGCTTCGCCGTCACAGCCTTCACGACGGAATTCATCGTCATCCTCAGAGGAAATCATGAGTGCAATCGTAGATATCATCGGCCGCGAGATTCTGGATTCGCGCGGTAATCCCACCGTCGAGTGCGACGTGCTGCTCGAATCGGGCACGATGGGCCGCGCCGCAGTGCCGTCGGGCGCCTCGACGGGTTCGCGCGAGGCGATCGAGCTGCGCGACGGCGAAACCGGCCGCTACAATGGCAAGGGCGTGCTGAAGGCGGTCGAGCATATCAACACCGAAATCTCCGAGGCGATCATGGGCCTCGACGCGTCGGAGCAGGCCTTCCTCGACAAGACCCTGCTCGAGCTCGACGGCACCGACAACAAGTCGCGCCTGGGCGCCAACGCGATGCTGGCCGTCTCGATGGCTGTCGCGAAGGCTGCCGCCGAAGAGGCCGGCCTGCCGCTGTACCGCTACTTCGGCGGTTCGGGCGCGATGCAGCTGCCGGTGCCGATGATGAACATCGTGAACGGCGGCGCGCACGCCAACAACAGCCTGGACATCCAGGAATTCATGATCGTCCCGGTCAGCCAGCCGACCTTCCGCGAAGCGCTGCGCTGCGGCGCCGAAGTGTTCCACGCGCTGAAGAAGATCCTGTCGGACCGCGGCATGAGCACGGCGGTGGGCGACGAAGGCGGGTTCGCGCCGAACTTCGGCAGCAACGACAAATGCCTGTCGACCATCCTCCAGGCGATCGAGAAGGCCGGCTACCGTGCCGGCGAGGACGTCCTGCTGGCGCTCGACTGCGCGGCCTCGGAGTTCTACCACGACGGCAAGTACCAGCTCGCCGGCGAAGGCCTGCAACTGTCGTCGGCCGAATTCGCCGACTACCTGGCCACGCTGGCCGACAAGTTCCCGATCGTCTCGATCGAGGACGGCATGCACGAAAGCGACTGGGACGGCTGGAAGCTGCTGACCGAGCGCCTCGGCAAGAAGGTGCAGCTGGTAGGCGACGATCTCTTCGTCACCAACACGCGTATCCTCAAGGAAGGCATCGAGAAGGGCATCGCGAATTCGATCCTGATCAAGATCAACCAGATCGGTACGCTGACCGAAACCTTCGCGGCCATCGAAATGGCCAAGCGCGCCGGCTACACGGCCGTGATCTCGCACCGCTCGGGCGAGACCGAAGATTCAACGATCGCCGACATCGCCGTCGGCCTGAACGCCGGCCAGATCAAGACGGGTTCGCTGTCGCGCAGCGACCGCATCTCGAAGTACAACCAGTTGTTGCGCATCGAGGAAGATCTCGGCGATATCGCCAGCTACCCGGGCAAGTCGGCGTTCTACAACCTGCGCTAACGCGTTACTATCCGGGTCTAGTCACCCGTGACGCCGCTTCGCGTCGAAGGGTTCCGTCCGCTTGAGGAGATCCACGGCGTCTTCGGCGATCGCGTGGCGCGGGTTATCGCGCTGGT
>JAYFRU010000187.1:0-6424 GCA_040946965.1 Burkholderia sp.
GTCGAGTCGATGCCTGCGCGATCGGCGTGGATGGAGACACGGCCCGTCACGGCCGCGCGCCGCGTCATCAGGTTGAAGTCGCGGGTCGGGCCGTCGTTCAGCTCGGCCGACAAGGCCAGCTCGCCGTCGAAGTCGAAGCGATCGAGCGGCGCGGCCAGCAGGCGCCGCGCGCCATCCTCGCCGAGCAGGCTCATGCCCGCGCCCGACAGCAGCACCAGCGTGCGATCGACACCGGGAAAGCGCGAGAACGGGCCGGGCTGCGCCACGTCGGCGACGCTGACACGCCACGCGAAACCGTCGAGCGAGGCGCCCGGCGGCTCGGCCGCGATCTCGCGCGTCACCCCGCCGCCGTTCTTCCATGGCGAGGCAACGAGCTGGTCGGCCCGTATTAGCGAGATATGAAGCGGATGGTTCATGGTGCCGTCGCTCAGCGCCCCAGCATCGGCAGCTTGAGCCCGGCCTCGCGCGCGGTGTCCTGCGCGAGTTCGTAGCCGGCATCGGCATGACGCATCACGCCCGTGGCCGGATCGTTGAACAGCACCCGGCCCAGGCGTTCCTTGGCCGCATCGGTGCCGTCCGCCACGATCACCACGCCCGAGTGCTGCGAGAAGCCCATGCCAACCCCGCCGCCATGGTGCAGCGATACCCACGAGGCACCACCCGCCGTGTTCAGCAGCGCATTGAGCAGCGGCCAGTCGCTGACCGCATCCGAGCCGTCCTTCATCGCTTCGGTCTCGCGGTTCGGGCTCGCCACCGAACCCGTGTCGAGGTGGTCGCGGCCGATCACGATCGGCGCCTTCAGCTCGCCGGTGCGGACCATCTCGTTGAAGGCCTGCCCCAGGCGGTAGCGATCCTTCACGCCCACCCAGCAGATCCGTGCCGGCAGCCCCTGGAAGGCGATCCGCTCGCGCGCCATGTCGAGCCAGTTGTGCAGGTGCGCGTCGTCGGGAATCAGCTCCTTCACCTTCGCGTCGGTCTTGTAGATGTCCTCCGGGTCACCCGACAGCGCCACCCAGCGGAACGGCCCCTTGCCCTCGCAGAACAGCGGGCGGATATAGGCCGGCACGAAACCCGGGAAATCGAAGGCGTTCTGCACGCCCATCTCCAGCGCCATCTGGCGGATGTTGTTGCCGTAGTCGAGCGTGGCCGCGCCGCGCTCCTGCAGGGTCAGCATCGCCTGCACCTGCCTGGCCATCGACTGCTTGGCCGGCGTCACGATGCTCTGCGGGTCCACCTTCCGCGCCTCGTGCCATTGCTCGACGCTCCAGCCTTGCGGCAAGTAGCCGTTCACCGGGTCGTGCGCGCTGGTCTGGTCGGTCACGCAGTCCGGCGTGATGCCGCGCGCGACGATCTCGGCGAACAAGTCGGCCGCGTTGCCCAGCAAGCCGATCGAGACCGGCTTGCCGCTCGCCTTGGCTTGCTCCAGCATGGCCAACGCCTCGTCGAGCGTCTTGGCCTTCTTGTCGACGTAGCGTGTCTTCAGGCGCAAATCGATGCGCGACTCGTCGCATTCGACCGCGATCATCGAGAAGCCAGCCATGGTGGCGGCCAGCGGCTGCGCGCCGCCCATCCCGCCCAGGCCGCCCGTGAGGATCCAGCGACCGGAAGGATCGCCGTTGAAGTGCTGGTTGGCCACCGAGAAGAAGGTCTCGTAGGTGCCCTGCACGATGCCCTGGCTGCCGATGTAGATCCAGCTGCCGGCCGTCATCTGGCCGTACATCATCAGGCCCTTGCGGTCGAGCTCGTTGAAGTGGTCCCAGTTGGCCCAGTTCGGCACCAGGTTGGAGTTCGCCAGCAGCACGCGCGGCGCGTCGGCGTGGGTGCGGAACACGCCCACCGGCTTGCCCGACTGGATCAGCAGCGTTTCGTTATCCTCCAGATCCTTCAGCGAGGCGAGGATCTGGTCGAAGCAGTCCCAGTTGCGCGCGGCGCGCCCGATGCCGCCATAGACCACCAGCGCATGCGGATGCTCGGCCACCTCGGGGTCGAGATTGTTCTGGATCATCCGGTACGCCGCCTCGGCGAGCCAGGTCTTGCAGGTTTTCTCGCTGCCGCGCGGCGCGCGGATCACGCGCGTCGGATCGAGACGCGGATCGATGTGCTTGGGGTGGTTCATGTCGACGGCTCCCTACGAAGGAATGGATGCAAACGGCTGCACGGTTCGGCGCGCCTGGCGCGGCCGCGCGACTGCGACTCAGAAATGGCCGGTGAAGCGATAACGGCTGCCCGGGTGCCAGAGGTTCACGATCGAGGCCACCACGCCCTGCGACCAGGTCCGCCGATGCAGCACCAGGCAGGGCTCGGCCTCGCCCATCGCGAGCCGCTCGCGCATCTCGCGATCGGGTGCGGCCGCCTCGATGCGATATTCGACGCGCTGCAGCGGCGCGACGCGCATCAGGTACTGGGCCGGCGTGACGGCCGTGAAGTCCTGCTGCCCATAGCCGCCGGCCACGGCCGGATTGACCCAGCGCTGCTCGAGCTGGACCGGCTCGTCGTTCTCGAAATGCAGCATGGTCGACAGGAACAGGCTCGCGCCCGCCGCCACCTGCAGCTCGCCGGCCAGCGCCTCGTCGGCCTCGATGGCGAGCAGCTCGAGCACCTGGCCGTGGTAGCGATGGCCGCGCGCGGCGATCTCGTCCGAGATGCTGCGGATCGCCACCAGGGTCGATTCGTACTTCGGCCGCGCCACGAAGGTGCCGGCGCCCTGCACGCGCGTGAGGACCTGCTCGGCCGTCAGCTCGCGCAGCGCGCGGTTCACCGTCATGCGCGCCACCTGGAAGTCGCGCGCCAGCTCGTTCTCCGACGGCACCAGGTCGCCTTCGGCCCACTCGCCCGCGTGGATCCGCGCGAGGATGAAGTCCTTGATCTCCTGGTAGGCCGGCGTGCTCATCGCATCACTGCTCCGAGGCGAAGGACAGCGGGCTCAGCCTGGCGAACGCGCCGGCACGCACCTGCTCGGTGATCACGGCGATGTCGGGCGCGAAGTAGCGGTCCAGGTCGTAATGCGGCACGCGCTCGCGGATGGCGGCCATCGCTTCCTGCAGCCGGGGGCTGGTCGTGTGCGGCTGGCGCAGGTCGACGCCTTGCGCCGCGGCCAGCAGCTCGATCGCGATGATCGCGGCGACGTTCTCGGCGATGTCGCCGAGCTTGCGCGCCGCGAAGGTCGCCATCGAGACGTGGTCTTCCTGGTTCGCCGAGGTGGGCAGCGAATCGACCGAGGCCGGATGCGCCAGCGTCTTGTTCTCCGAGGCCAGCGCGGCGGCCGTCACGTGCGCGATCATGAAGCCCGAGTTCACGCCGCCGTCCTTGACCAGGAAGGGCGGCAGGCCCGACAGCGTGGCATCGATCAACAGCGCGATGCGGCGCTCGGCCAGCGCGCCGATTTCCGCGGCGGCCAGCGCCAGGTTGTCGGCCGCGAAGGCCACCGGCTCGGCGTGGAAATTGCCGCCCGACAGCACCTCGCCCGTGTCCGGGAAGATCAGCGGATTGTCCGAGACGGCGTTCGCCTCGATCAGCAGCACCTCGGCGGCGTGGCGCATCTGGTCCAGGCAGGCGCCCATCACCTGCGGCTGGCAGCGCAGGCTGTACGGGTCCTGCACCTTGTCGCAATCCTGGTGCGAGACATTGATCTTCGAGCCCTCGAGCAGCCCGCGATAAGCCGCGGCCGCCTCGATCTGGCCGCGATGGCCGCGCAGCTCGTGGATGCGCGCATCGAAGGGCTTGACCGAGCCGGCCGCCGCGTCGACCGACAGCGCGCCCGCCACCAGGGCGCTGCGGTAGAGATCCTCGATCGCGAACAGGTTGTCGAGCGCCAGCGCCGTCGAGGCCTGGGTGCCGTTGAGCAGGGCCAGGCCTTCCTTGGCCTGCAGCGTGAGCGGCGCGAGGCCGACCGAGCGCAGGCCGTCGGCCGCGCTGGCGCGCTCGCCGCGGATGAACACCTCGCCGATGCCCAGCAGAGTGGCCGACATATGCGCCAGCGGCGCCAGATCGCCCGAGGCGCCCACCGAGCCCTTGACCGGGATCAGCGGCAGCACGTCGGCATTGAACAGCGTGACGAGCGCGTTCATCACCTCGCGGCGGATGCCCGAGTGGCCGCGCCCGAGGCTCGACAGCTTCAGCGCGATCAGCAGGCGCACCACCGGCAGCTTCATCGGCTCGCCCACGCCGACCGCGTGCGACAGCACCAGGTTTCTCTGCAGCAGTTCGAGCTGATCGTGCGGAATATGGGTGCTGGCGAGGCGGCCGAAGCCGGTATTGATGCCGTAGGCCGGCTCGCCCTTGGCCGCGATGTCGGCCACCGCCTGCGCGCCGCGGTCGATGGCGGCGAAGCTGGCCGGATCGAGCTCGATCTTGACCGGCTCGCGTGCGATCGAGCGAAGTTGGGCGAGCGTCAGATGGCCGGGGGTCAAGGTGATCATAAGAGCGTCCTGTCTATACAAGTTAGGTGCTGAGCAGTGTAGATGCGCGGACTTGTATAGACAACCCGTTTTCAAAATTCGACGATCAGGGATTTCCCTAGCGCGGCGAGCGGGGCGAGATGGACGTGAACACGCCGCGCGGCGCGCTCGAAAACGCGGCGCGCGGCGGGGTGAATCCGGGCTGGGAAAGGCTTCGAGGAAAAGATGGAAGGGCGGCTCGCGCGCTTGGGCGGACCGCCGGGCCACAGCCGCGCCAGGTCAGGCGCGACGCAGCATCACGATGCTGCGGGCTCGCGCGGGCAGCCCCCCCCCCCCCCGAGCGGGGCTCGGCAAGAGCAAGGCGGAAATCGAACCGCAACGCCGGCGCGGACGGATCAGCGCCGGAGCGGCGCCAGGGCAGCTGGGCTGGGCCGACCAGCCCCCTTATTCGCCCTATTCGCCTTGTTCGCCTTGCTCGCCCGCCAGAGGCCGCCAGGCGAGGCAGGCCGGATGCCCCGGCGCCGCGTCCACCCAGGCGGCCGTATAGGCTGCCACGCCGCTGGCCGGCGCGGCAGGGTCGACGACACAGGGCACCAGCTCGCCGGGCCGCTGTGGATCGAGCACCGAAAACGCCTCGAGCCCACCCGCGATGCCGACGCCGAGCACCTTCAGCAGCGCCTCCTTGGCCGTCCAGACCCGATAGAAGGCATCGCGCCGCTCGGCCGGCGCGCAGGCCAGCACGGCGGCCTCGTCGGCCGGCGCGAACACCGACTGGCCCAGCGGCGTCCAGTCGAAACCCTCGCGCGGCGCCTCGACATCGACGCCAACGCGGGTCGAGGCGCTCCAGGCGATCAGCGCGTGGCCGCCCGAATGCGAGACATTGAAATCGAGCGAGGCGGCACCCGGCGCGCAATCCGGTACCAGCGCCGGGCGCCCGGCCTCGCCGGTGACGAAACGCAGCGCGGCCGGCGCCACGCCGAGCGCGGCGCCGAGCACCTCGCGCAGGGCCGCGCGCGTGGCCGCGCTGCGCGTGGCGTCCTCGGCGCGCAGGAAACGCGCGGCGCGGGCCCGTTCGGCCGCATCGAGCGCGGCATGGGCCGGTACGTCGAGCGGAGTGCCGAACGCGCAATCGACCCGCAGCAAGCGCACGCCCGCGCGCGCCGCCGCCTCGGGCACCGCGAGCGGCACCAGCCGATGCGGCGCGAGCGCCGAAGCCTGGGGAGCGGAGGAAGCGTTCTCGAAAGCGATGGCCATGGGCTGGAGGCCGGCGCGCGGCCGGATCAGAAGGAGAAGCCGCCGATCTTACCGGATTGCCCCGGGCGAACACGAGGCCGTGCCGCCCGGGCTCGCCGGACGGCGCAGCACTTCGCCCGGCGGCTCGTCGGGCAGGGCCGCCTCGCGCAGCCAGCGCAGCACGATCGGCCACAGCGCTGCCTCGGAGCGGCTGTGGAAAAACGCGAAATGCCCGATCGCCTCCACCGCGATGCGGCGCGATGTGCAGATGCGTGATCGGGCTGCTCACGTAGTAGCCGAGCAGCCGCTCGGTGGCGGCAACCGTGCCGAAGGGATCGTCGTCGATGCTGATCGCCAGCAGCGGCGCGGTGAAGCGCGCGAAACGCGCCATCATGGCGCGCCGCTCCTCGGGCGGCTCCAGGATCGGGGCGCGCGTGTAGGTATCCTCGAAGCGCGGCCGACTGAAGCTCCACGACAGCGCGACGCCCTTGGGCACGTCCTCCATCCAGCCGAGCCGGCTCGCCGGGAAATAGCCGAACAGCCAGGCGAGCAGCGGCATGGCCAGATGCCACTTGAGCCGCATCCGGGTACGCGCCCATTGGCCGTAATCGCGCCAGTGCGCGGTCTGTGCACCGACCATCACGGCGCGCCGGATCATGCCGTTCGAGGCGGCCAGCCCGCAGGTGAAACCGCCGATGCTGTGCGCGACCAGGTCGACCGTAAGCGCTCAGCGAACCCGCTCTTACGGCGCAGAAGCCGGCGAGGTACACCTGGTATTTTCAGCGCACTGAGGA